>SVTU01000006.1 GCA_015063655.1 Oscillospiraceae bacterium | reverse complement strand
ACGTATCGCCCATGCTTTTCATGACCTTCCGTCATCAGTACGACATTTCATACACCCTGCTCGGGCTTTTGGTGCTGATCAATTTTGTCACCCAGCTGAGCGTCGATCTTATCTTTTCCTTTTTCTCGCACAAGTTTAACATCCCGCTCACGGTCAAGCTCACGCCTGCCATTGCCGCTGTGGGACTTGTGATCTATGCGCTCGCGCCGTGGCTCTTCCCTGCCAACGTATATGCAGGGCTTTTGATCGGCACGGTGATCTTCTCGGCCGCCAGCGGTCTGGCCGAGGTGCTGATCAGCCCCGTGATCGCCGCTCTGCCTGCCGACGATCCCGACCGCGAGATGAGCAAGCTCCATTCGATATACGCCTGGGGCTCGGTGTTCGTGATTCTCGTCAGCACGCTGTATCTCTTTTCCTTCACGGGTGCACGTTGGCAATATCTTGTGCTTGCGCTCACTCTCATTCCTCTTTTGTCGGCCTCCCTGTTCGCCTCGGCTGCCCTGCCCGCTCTTGACACACCCGAGCGTGTCTCTGGTGCGCTTTCCATGTTCAAAAACGGCAGTCTGTGGCTCTGCATTGCCGCCATCTTCTTCGGCGGTGCGGCAGAATGCACCATGGCGCAATGGTGCTCGGGGTATTTAGAGCAGGCGCTCGGCATCCCGAAGCTGTGGGGCGACATTTTCGGCGTGGCGGTCTTCTCGGTGGCCCTCGGCACGGGGCGCACGCTGTACGCCAAGATCGGGCGTCACATTCACCGTGTGCTGCTGCTTGGGGCGATCGGCGCCGCCGCCTGCTATCTTTGCGCCATCGTCTCGGGGCTTCCCATCATCGGTCTGCTCGCCTGTGCGCTGACGGGCTTTTGCGTATCCATGCTGTGGCCCGGCTCGCTCATCGTGGCGGCCGATGCCTTCCCCACCTCGGGCGTGTTTATCTACGCCATCATGGCGGCAGGCGGCGACCTCGGCGCATCGGTTTCCCCTCAGCTTGTGGGCGTGATCACCGACCTTGTTTCGGGCAGTGCCTTCGGGCTTGAGCGTGCGCAGGCCTTGGGGCTGGGTGCCGAGCAATTCGGCATGAAGATGGGCATGCTTGTGGGCTTCCTCTTCTCCCTGGCGGGCGTTGTGGTATACGCTCTTTTGTGGAAGAAAACCAAGCGTCGGCAACTAAACCAATAAAGACCGAAAACGGGCGAGGAGCGTTAACAGCTACTCGCCTCTTTTCATGATGCGGTTTTGGACGAACCGCTCTTGACAAAATCACAAATATATAGTATAATGTTATAATTGATAAGTTTGTCCATTTTTTTGCGGACAGCGGGAATCATGAAAAGTTAAGCAAGCACCGGCTTGCTGTGGAGCGTGCCTATGGAGCATAAGCATATATGTGTATTACCGCCCGAGGCGGTGGCCGAGCAGATGGCGGCGGCCGACCGTGTCCGTGCGCTATGGCAGGAGAGCGGACAGCCCTCTCCATGCGTCCTTGTAATGACCTTTGGCTGTCAGCAAAACGAGGCAGACAGTGAAAAGCTGCTTGGCATGGCCCTGCGCATGGGCTATATCAAGACCGACAAGCCCGAGGAAGCAGACCTGATATTAGTGAATACCTGCGCCGTGCGTGAGCATGCCGAGCAGAGGGCGTTATCCATCATCGGGCAATATAAGCATCTCAAGGCCGCACGGCCGTCTCTTATCATCGGCGTCTTCGGGTGCATGGTGTCCCAGCCCCACAGAGCCGAGCAGCTGAAGAAAAGCTATCCGTACGTGGATTTTGCCCTTGGCACAGCCTCCCTTCACCGCATGCCATCTATGGTGCTGTCCCGCCTGCGGCAGGGTAAGCGGCAGTTTTGCCCGACCGAGGAGGTCTACCCAATTGCCGAGGGTCTGCCCATCGAGCGAAGCAGCGGCTACCGTGCGTGGGTATCGGTGATGTACGGCTGTAACAATTTCTGCTCCTACTGCATCGTACCCCACGTCAGGGGGCGTGAGCGCAGCCGCCGCCGTGAGGACGTGGCGGCCGAGGTATCGGAGCTTGTTCGCCGAGGCTATCGGGATATCACCCTGCTCGGGCAAAACGTCAACTCCTACGGCAAGGATCTCGGTCTTGGCTACGATTTTGCCGATCTGCTCGCCGAGCTTGACGGCATCGAGGGAGACTACACCCTGCATTTCATGACGAGCCACCCAAAGGATGCCGACCGCAAGCTCATTGACGTGATGGCGGCATCAAGCCATGTGGCACACCATTTTCACCTGCCACTCCAGGCGGGCAGTGATGAGGTGCTTCGGCGTATGAATCGGCACTATACGGTGGAAAAATATATGGACATTCTCTCATACATTCGGCAGAAAATGCCCGATTGTGTGATCAGCTCCGACATCATGGTGGGCTTCCCCACTGAGACCGAGGCGGACTTTGCGCAGACCCTTGACACCCTGCGCCGCGCCCGCTTCGACATGACCTATTCCTTTATTTATTCCCCCCGTCGGGGTACGCCCGCCGCCGACATGCCTCAGCTTGACGAGGCAACCAAGGGCGAGCGTATGCGCCGCTTGCTTGACGTGCAAAACGCCATCTCACTGCAGATCAACCAAAGGCACGTTGGAGAGATACTCCGTGTGCTGTGCGACGGCGCAAGCAAGAACGACCCGCACACCACGGGCGGCCGCACCGACGGCAACAAGCTAGTATTTTTTGACACCAACGAGGATCTGACAGGTCGCTTCCTATCGGTACGCATTGACCGAGCCGACACCTTTGCGCTGTACGGCACGGTCGTCAAATAAAGTAAAAAGTAAAATAGAAAAGAGGATACAGACATGGAAATTATGGAAATTGCCGCTCTGCTTGGCGATACGCTCAAGGAGGACGAAAGACTGAAGGCCCTGGAGGCCGCCAAGAAGTCATACGAGGCCGATGCCGAGCTTCAGCGCACCATGGTGGAATACGAGGTACAGCAGAAGGCCCTGCAGGGCGAGCTTGTGAAGGAAGAGCGTGACACCATGTTCATCGACATCATTCAGAAGCGCATCAACGAGCTGTACGAGAAGATCATGAATAACCCCACCTTTATGGCACTCAACGAGGCACAGGCAGAGGTCAACGAGCTGATGAATGCGGTGAACAACACCATCACCTACCACATCACGGGCGAGGAGCCCTCATCCTGCACGCACAACTGTGCCACCTGCGGCGGCTGCCACTAAGCACACTATCAACACAGATCATACAGGAGGAGATTTGGCATGACGCCGATGATGGAGCAGTATTTTGAGATCAAAAATCAATACAAGGACTATTTGCTCTTTTACCGTCTCGGAGATTTTTACGAGATGTTCTTTGACGATGCCATTCTGGCCTCTCGTGAGCTGGAGCTGACCCTGACGGGGCGGGATTGCGGAGAGGAGGAGCGTGCGCCCATGTGCGGCGTTCCCTTCCACTCCAGCGAGGGCTACATCGGACGTCTGATCGAAAAGGGCTACAAGGTGGCCATCTGTGAGCAGACCGAGGACCCTGCCCTTGCCAAAGGGCTTGTGAAGCGTGAGGTCATTCGTGTAATCACCCCCGGCACGGTGGTGGAAAATACCCTGCTCGCCGAAAACCGCAACAACTATCTTTGCTCCATCTACCTCAACGAGCTGGAATGCGGCGTCTGCTTTGCCGACGTCTCCACCGCCCAGGTCTTTGCCACGTCCTTCTACGGCGACAATGCCGTTACCAAGCTTTGCAACGAGCTTGGCACGTACGCCCCGAGGGAGATCATTCTCAACACCTCTGCCGCCGCCTTCCCCGCCGTGGCCGACTTCGCCCGTGACCGCATCGGAGCAATGATGACCGACGGACAGAGCGCACGCTTTGACCCCGTTGCCTCGCTTGAGGCGGTGAGGACATGCTTTGCCTCGTCCCTGCGGGAAAGCACCGAGGCGGACAGACCTCTTGTGTGTGCCGTGGGCGGACTTCTTTCTTACCTTGCCGAGACACAAAAGATCGATCTCTCGTATCTGCGGGAGCTTTCGGTCTACACCGACGGACAGTATATGGAGCTAGACGTCAATACAAGACGCAATCTGGAGATCACCGAGACCATGCGAAGCGGAGAGCGCAAAGGCTCTCTGCTGTGGGTGCTTGACCGCACCAAAACGGCCGCAGGCGCACGCATGCTGCGCAATTGGCTGGAGCATCCGTTGCTTTCGGCCTCGGCGATCGCCCGCCGCCAGGGGGCGGTGGACGAGCTGTACGGCGCGTACATGCTCCGTGAGGAGCTTGCGGAGCTGCTTGACGGCGTGCTGGACCTTGAGCGGCTTTTGACCAAGGTGATCTACGGCACGGCCAACGCCAAGGATCTGCGTGCCATCGAGCGCACGGTCAGCATCCTGCCCGAGCTCAAGCAACGGCTTGAGGGCTGCCGCTCCGAGGAGCTGTCGGCTCTGTACGGCTCGCTGGATACCCTTGAGGATGTGGGCGAGCTTCTGCGATCCGCCATACGGGAGGATCCCCCCTTCTCGATCCGTGAGGGCGGTATGATCGCCGACGGCTATGACACCGACGTAGACGAGCTTCGTGCCATCATGCACGACGGCAAGTCCTATCTTGAGCGCATAGCGGAAAAGGAAAAGGACGAAACGGGCATCAGGACCCTCAAGCTCGGCTATAACAAGGTGTTCGGATATTACATTGAGGTCTCAAAATCCTTTATGTCTCAAGTACCCGAGCGGTTTATCCGCAAGCAAACGCTCTCGGGTGCTGAGCGATACATCACCGAGGAGCTTAAGGAGCTTGAGGCTCGCATCCTCGGCGCATCCGACAAGGTCTGTGCGCTGGAATACGATATTTTCTGCCGTGTGCGTGACACCGTAGCGCAAAACAGCACCCGCATTCGGGAAACGGCCTCGCTGATGGCTAAGCTTGACGTCTACGTCAGCCTTGCCACGGTCGCCGTTCGCAACCGATACGTTCGCCCCGAGGTGGACGATTCGGACGTGCTGTGCGTCAAGGACGGACGACACCCCGTGGTGGAGCAGTTCGTTAAGGATTCGTATTTCGTGCCCAACGACGTCAATCTTGACACCGCCCACCAACGCCTGATGCTGATCACAGGCCCGAACATGGCGGGTAAATCTACCTATATGCGCCAGGCGGCCATCACGGTGCTGCTCGCACAGATCGGCTCGTTCGTGCCCGCCGCCGAGGCCCGTGTGGGCATTGTGGATAAGCTGTTCACCCGTGTGGGCGCTTCGGACGACCTAGCCTCGGGGCAGTCCACCTTCATGCTGGAAATGAACGAGGTAGCCTACATTCTGCGCAACGCCACCCGCCGCAGTCTCATCATCTACGATGAGGTGGGGCGCGGCACGTCCACCTATGACGGCATGAGCATCGCCCGTGCCATCGTGGAATACACCGCAGGGCGCAGGATCGGCGCTAAGACCATGTTTGCTACGCACTATCACGAGCTGACGGTGCTGGAGCAGGAGATCGACGGCGTGGTCAATTACAACATCGCCGCCAAGAAGAGGGGCGACAAGATCACCTTCTTGCGCAAGATCGTGCGAGGGGCGAGCGACGACAGTTACGGTATCGAGGTAGCAAAGCTGGCAGGCCTGCCAAACGAGGTCGTCAAGCGTGCCCGTGAGGTGCTTTCCTCCATCGAGCAGGCCGCCGCCCCTGCCCCCGCACAGAGCAAAGGGCAGGCGCACGACGACGGCGCCATCAGCCTTGACGATCTGGTTCGCGAGCAGGTGGCCGAGGAGCTGAAGGCGGTGGATATCAACACCCTTTCGCCGTACGAGGCAATGAGCTTCCTGTTTGAATTACAAAAACGATTGAAATAACCCAAATACGATAAAAAAGGAGGGATCACGATGGGAAGGATCAACGTACTGCCGTTTTCGGTGGCAAACCTGATCGCCGCAGGCGAGGTGGTGGACCGCCCCGCATCGGTCATCAAGGAACTGCTGGAAAACGCCATTGACTCGGGTGCTGACCGCATCACCGTGGAGATACAGAACGGCGGCGTGACCTTTATGCGTGTGTCGGATAACGGCTGCGGCATCGAGGCAGACGACCTGCCCGTGGCCATTCGTCGGCATGCGACCAGCAAGATCCGCACGGCGGACGATCTGGACGGCATCGTAACCCTCGGCTTCCGAGGCGAGGCACTGGCCGCCATTGCCTCGGTCTCCCATATGCGCATTCTCTCCAAGACCGAAGGCGCCGAAAGCGGCTGTATGCTGGAGGCACAGGGCGGAGAGATCGTGGGCGTGTACGAGCGTGCCTGCGGAAACGGCACGTCGGTGATCGTGGAGGACCTGTTTGCCAACGTCCCCGCACGCCGCAAATTCCTCAAAAAGGACGTCACCGAGGCCACCGCCGTTTCCACGGTGGTGGAAAAGATCGCCCTCTCCAAGCCCCATATCGCCTTCCGCCTCATCGTGGACGGCTCGGTGCGCCTGGACACTGTGGGGGACGGCGACGTTGCCCATGCCGTGCATGCCGTCTTCGGGCGTGACTTCTCTGCCCGCATGATCCCCGTCAAGAGCGAGAGCGAGGGCATCACGGTCGAGGGCTTCGTTGGCCGCTCGGACAACGTGCGGGCCAACCGCAACTATCAGAATTTCTTTATCAACGGACGCTACGTGAAGAGCAAAACGGCAGGAGCGGCGCTGGAGCAGGCCTATACCTCCTACATCGCCCCCGATAAATTCCCCTGCTGTGTGCTGTTCCTCACCGTCCATCCGTCGGCGGTGGACGTCAACGTCCATCCTGCCAAGCTGGAGGTCAAGTTCTCCAACGAAAAGACCGTCTTCGAGGCGATCTATTACGCCGTTCGTGAAGCGCTCAGCGACAATGTAAGCCGTCCATCGCTCTCCACCGAGCGGCGGGAAGCCCCCCGCACACGGGTGTCGGATATGACCGTCCCCATCACCGAGGGAAAGCAGGAATCCCTTGCCCGCCGTCAGCTGGGCGCCTCTCTTGTCACCAAAGCGGCAGAGCCGCAGGGCAAGCAGGAGGGCGGCTTCTTCCACATGACGGCCGAGCAATATGCACAGGAGTACGTGGCCCGCAAAACGGGGCGCATGCCGCCCCTGCCCCCCGCCAACCGCCAAGAGGCCGAGGCACGTGAGGCACAAGCAAGAGCCGAGGCGCAGACCGTCCCACAAAAGACGGTAACGGTGCAGATGCCGAAGGACGAACCGAAAAAAGCCGCCTCTGCCGTGGGCATACAACAGCCCCCTGCCGAGCCCGTCACGCAAAAGCCCCCCGTAACCAACGCTCCCCCTCCCGCTCCCGAGCAGACCGCCTCTCTTGCCTACCGTGTGGTGGGTGAGCTGTTCCACGCCTACGTGGTGGTGGAATACGGCGACAAGATGCTGCTTGTGGATAAGCATGCGGCACACGAGCGTGTGATTTTTGAGCGTCTCAAGGCGGCTATGCTGGCGGGTGAAACCGTCTCTCAGCTCCTGCTGCTCCCCCTTGAGCTTATGATGACCACCGAGGAGATCGCCGCCCTCAACGAATACCGTGAGCAGATCGAGGCCACAGGCTTTGCCTTTAGCACGGGGCGCAATACGGTCAGCGTGAGTGCCATTCCCGAGGGCATCACGCCCGATGCCGTCTCCGACGTGCTTGGCGTGATGGCAGACCGCCTATGCCACGATACGGGCACGGTCAAGCTGACACGTGACCTTCTCTTTGAAAAGGCACTGTATCAGGGCGCATGTAAGGCAGCGATCAAGGCAGGCAGAGAGTATCCGCCCGAATACGTACGGGCGCTTGTGGACGAGCTGATGCGCCTGCCCGACATCACCTTCTGCCCACACGGTCGCCCCGTTGCCATGGAAATGAGCAAGAAAAAGATCGATCATCAGTTTGAAAGATCGTAATTCGGAATAAAGCAAACACAGAAAGGCTATCATTATGTTCGAGATCAAAGCAACCGACGGCAGAGCACGCCGAGGCGTCCTGCACACCGTGCACGGTGATATACAGACCCCCGTTTTCATGAACGTCGGCACGTGTGCCGCCATCAAGGGCGGCGTGTCCTCACGGGAGCTGATCGACCTTGACTGTCAGGTCGAGCTGTCCAACACCTATCATTTACACATTCGCCCCGGTGACAAGCTGATCCACGACATGGGCGGACTTCACAAATTTATGAATTGGGAGCGTCCCATTCTCACCGACAGCGGCGGCTTTCAGGTCTTTTCGCTGGCCTCTCTGCGTAAGATCACCGAGGAGGGCGTGCGCTTTGCCTCTCACGTGGACGGAAAGCGCATCTTCATGGGACCCGAGGAGAGCATGCAGATCCAGTCCAATCTTGCCTCCACCATCGCCATGGCATTCGACGAGTGCATCGAAAATCCCGCACCGTACGATTACGTCAAGGCGTCCTGCGAGCGCACCACTCGCTGGCTCGTGCGCTGTAAGACGGAGCTTGAGCGTCTGTCTCACCTGCCCGACACCATCAATCCAAGGCAGCTGCTGTTCGGCATCAATCAGGGCAGTACGTATGAGGATCTTCGCATTGCGCATATGCAAAGCATTGCCGAGCTTGACCTGCCGGGCTACGCCATCGGCGGCCTGGCCGTGGGTGAGGAGACCGAGGAGATGTACCGCATCATCGATGCCGTTGAGCCGTATATGCCCAAAAACAAGCCCCGCTACCTGATGGGCGTTGGCACGCCCTGTAACATTTTGGAGGCCGTGCATATGGGTGTGGACTTCTTTGACTGCGTCATGCCCAGCCGCAATGCCCGACACGGCAATCTGTTTACATGGCACGGCAAGATGAACCTGCTCAACGAAAAATATGCCCGTGACCCCCGTCCCTTCGATGAAAACTGCGGTTGCCCCGCCTGCCGTCACTACAGCCGCTCCTACGTGCGCCATCTCATCAAGGCCAAGGAGTCGCTCGGCATGCGTCTGGCGGTGGCCCACAACCTGTATTTCTATAACAACCTGACCCGCGAGATCCGCAACGCCCTTGACGGCGGCTACTTTGAGAGCTTCTATCAAAAATACCGCACGATTCTGGGCGAGCGGTCGCAGGATTGACGTCATAAGACCAAACGACCAAGGTGCTGTCTCGAATGTGTATTTGAGACAGCACCAAGAAATATCCACACCCGAAAGGAGCGCTTATGATCAAGCAAAGCATATTGGAGGAGGTGCTTGGCGTTGCCATGCGCAGCGGAGCGGACTTCGCCGAGCTCTACGCCGAGGACACAAGAAACAACGCCGTCACGTTTCTTGACGGCCGTGTCGATGCCATAAGTGACGGGCGCATCAGCGGCGCAGGCATTCGTGCCTTTATGGGCACACGCACCGTTTACGCCTCTACCACCGATACCACAAGAGCAGGGCTTCTGGCCTGTGCCGCCGCCGTGGCCGACGCCATCGGACGCGAAAAGGACCGTGGCTCGGTTCGTCTGTCTCCCACAGCGGTAGCCGACCGCCATGCGGTGCGCCTGCTGCCTTGCGACGTTCCCACCAAGCGCAAGACAGACCTGCTTCGTGCCGCCTGCACGGCGGCCTGTGCCTACGATGAGGCGATCTCGCAGGTTCAAGGCACGCTTGCCGACGTCGATCACACCATCCTGGTTGCCAACAGCGAGGGGCTGTGCAAAACAGACCGTCACATTCGCTCCCGCATCGTTGTCAGCGCCGTTGCCTCCGAGGGGGGCGAAAACCAATCGGGCTTCTGCGGCCCGGGGGGCGGTATGGGCATGGAGTTTTTCGACACGGTCGATCCCGCAGAGGTCGGCGTGCATGCCGCCAAGCAGGCCATGGTCAACCTGCGTGCGGGCTACTGTCCCGCAGGTCAGATGACGGTGGCCATCGAAAACGGCTTTGGCGGTGTGATCTTCCACGAGGCTTGCGGGCATTCGCTTGAGGCTACGCAGGTGGGCGTGGGCATGTCGGAGATGTGCGGTAAGCTCGGGCAGAAAATTGCCAACGAAAAGGTGACCGCCATTGACGACGGCACCATTCCCCATGCCTGGGGCTCGGTCAACATCGACGATGAGGGCAATCCCACACAGCGCAACGTGCTGATCGAAAACGGTATTCTCAAGGGATACATGATCGACCGTCTCGGCTCTCGCCGCATGGGCATGCCCATGACGGGCAACAGCCGTCGGGAAAGCTATGCCTTTGAGCCGACCTCCCGTATGACCAACACCTTTATTGACAACGGCCCCGACAAGAACGAGGACATCATCGCCTCGATCGAATACGGTTTGTATGCCAAGGAGATGGGCGGCGGCAGTGTCAACCCCCTCACGGGTGCGTTCAATTTCTCAGTGCGAGAGGGCTATATCGTGCGAAACGGCGTTATCTGTGAGCCTGTTCGCGGCGCATCGCTCATCGGCACAGGCTCTCGCATTTTGCAGGATATCGATATGGTAGGCCAAAACCTGGCCACGGGACAGGGCGTGTGCGGCTCGTCCAGCGGCAGCGTGCCCACCGACGTCGGTCAGCCCCTGATCCGTGTATCCAAGATCACGGTGGGTGGCAGATAAGGAGAAACTATGAGATTGGATGAAGCAAAACAGATCCTTATATGCGAGGCAAAGCGTCTTGGCCTTGCCGAATACGAGATCTTTTATATGAAGGAATCGGGCTGCTCGGCTGAAACGCTGGGCGATGAGATCAGCAGCTTCTCGTCCTCCGAGGCAGGCGGACTATGCTTCCGTTGCGTATGCGAGGGCAGGATCGGCAGTGCCTCCTCGGAGCTTTTGGAGGAGGAGGCGCTCCGTGAGCTTGTGGGGCGCGCCCGTGACAACGCTCTGTGCATCGAAAAGGACGATCCCGCCATCTTCTATGACGGCTCGGCACACTATGCCGACGTCCCGCCAAGCACCGCAAGAGCGCTCTCCTCGGCCGAGATCTGCGACACGGCACTTGCTCTGCAGCGTGCCACGTATGCAGAGAGCGACGAGGTAGGCGAGGGCACGCAGTCCTTTGTCTTCTCGGGTGGCTTTGAAACCTCCTTATATAATTCCCACGGGCTTTCGCTCTCGCACCGTGTCACCTACAACGGCGCAGGCGTGCAGGCCGTGGTACGCCGAGGCGAGGAGGCCGAGGATGCCTACGAGATGGGTTGCGTGACCGAGGACACGCTCTCTGAGCTTCCCGCCCGTGCCGTCAGGGCCGCACAAAGTAAGCTGGGGGCTGTGGAGATCCCCTCAGGCAGCTATGACGTGATCTTTTGCCCCAAGCGCATGCGAGAGATGCTTTCCGTCTTTTGCTCGGTGTTCTCTGCCAAGGCCGCCCGCTACGGGCTATCCCTCCTGGCAGGCAAGGAGGGGCAAGCCATTGCCGCCCCCTGCATCACGCTGATCGACGATCCCATGCGAGAGGGCGCACTCTGCACGCCGTTTGACGGCGAGGGTGTGGCAACCTATCGCAAGAGCGTGATCGAGCAGGGCGTTCTCAAAACGCTTCTGTATGACCTGGTGCATGCCTCGCTGGCAGGCGTTGCCCCCACGGGCAACGGACAGAGAGGAAGCTACCGCCAAAGCGTGGCCATCGCCCCGTACAGCTTTTATCTGGAGGGCGGAAGCGATACGCTTGACGAGCTGATCGGCCGTGTGAAGGACGGCATCTATATCACCGAAATGAAGGGCTTCCACGCAGGAGCCGACTCGGTGACGGGAGACTTTTCCATTGAAAGCGCAGGCTTTCGCATTCGTGACGGCAAGCTGTGCGAGCCGATCCGCTCCTTTACGGTAGCAGGCAATTTCTTTGACCTGCTCAAGGGCGTGGAGGCGCTATCCGACACGGTAAGCTTTGGCACACCCACCTCCTTCACCACCTACGGCGCTCCCGCAGCCCTCGTGCGAGGCATGAGCGTGGCGGGAAAATAAACCGCTCTAAATTGTATTTTTCAGCACAATAAAAAGCAGGAATGCCAATAGCATTCCTGCTTTTTATTTGGTTTCTGTATTACTCACCGAGATAAGCCTTCTTAATACTCTCGTCGTTGATCAGCTCCTCGGCACGGCCCTCCTTGGCAATGCTGCCCGTTTCCAGCACGTACACACGGTCGGAAACCGACATAGCCTTTTTGGCGTTCTGCTCCACAAGCAGAACCGTTTTGCCCTCCTTGCGGAACTCTCCGATGATCTCAAACACCTCGGAGACCAGCAGCGGTGACAAGCCCATGGACGGCTCATCCATCACGATCATCTCTCCGCCGCACAGCAACGCACGTCCCATGGCCAGCATCTGCTGCTCACCGCCCGAAAGCGTGCCCGCCAGCTGTGTCCGTCTCTCCTTGAGTCGGGGGAACAGCTCGTATACGTGCTCAAGATCCCGTGCGATGGCCGCCTTGTCCTTACGGGTGTACGAGCCCATCATCAGATTTTCCGCCACCGTCAGGCTTTGGAAGATCCTGCGTCCCTCGGGCACGTGTACAAGGCCTCTTGTTACGATCTTGTGAGCGGGAATCGACGTCAGCTCCTCTCCCTTGAAGAGGACCGAGCCCGACTTCGGACGAAGCAAGCCCGTGATGGTGTGCAGTGTGGTGGTCTTGCCCGCACCGTTCGCACCGATCAGGGATACGATCTCACCCTGCTCCACCGTAAAGGAGATGCCCTTGAGGGCACGGATCATGCCGTAATTGACAACCAGGTTATTGACTTGTAGCAATGGTGCCATACTTCCGTTTCCTTTCTGCGTCCCTTATTCGCCAAGGTAAGCCTTGACGACCTCGGGGTGATTGAGCACGTCAGAGGTCTTGCCCGAAGCGAGCGCCGTGCCGAAATTCAGCACCGTCACTCTCTCACAAATACCGCTGACAAGGCGCATATCGTGCTCGATCAGCAATATCGTGATACCAAACTGCTTACGAATGAAGGTAATATCGTCCATAAGCTCCTGCGTTTCGTTGGGGTTCATGCCCGCCGCAGGCTCGTCAAGCAAAAGGAGCTTCGGACCGGTCGCCATAGCTCGGGCGATCTCCAGCTTTCTCTGCTTTCCGTAGGGCAGGTTGGCCGCCAAATAATCCTTATATTCGGCCAGATTGAATATCTCAAGCAGCTCCATGGCTCTCTTTTGATATTCTGCTTCGCTTTTTTTGTGGCGGGGCAGGCGAAGCACCGACTCCACCACGTTGCAGGGGATCTGATTGGACAGACCCACCATCACGTTTTCCAGCACCGTCAGGTTGTTAAAGAGACGAATGTTCTGGAAGGTACGGGCGATGCCCGCACGGTTGACCTCGATGGGCGATTTGCCCGTAAGGTTCTTATCACACAGAAAAAACCGACCCGACGTGGGCTTATACACACCCGTCAGCAGGTTGAACACCGTGGTCTTACCCGCACCGTTCGGTCCGATCAGACCATACAGCTCACCCTCGTAGATTTCCAGGTTAACGTCGTCAACGGCACGCAGACCGCCGAACTGAATGCAAAGATGCTCGGTGCGAAGCACCACGGGGCGTGCGCTCTGATTACTTGCTTCCATCCTTCTCACGCCTCCTTTTTGCCCTTGTCGGCTTTTTTCTTCTTGGACGCCGCCCATAGGGCCTTGATGTTGTACTTCTCACGGAAGTTTTTGAGCGAGGGTGCGTTGCGATAGATCACCACAACGATCAAAATAACGGCAAACAGAAGATCCTGAAGCACGGCCAAATCACCCTCCAGCTTCAGCTGAAGAATGTTGCGAATAAACGTGATCAGAGCGGCAGCGATGAGAGAGCCGTTGATGCTTCCCATTCCGCCAAGCACCACCATCACGAGGATCTCAATGGAATAGTTGTAGTCAAAGTTCGCACTGTTGACCGAGGACATGGTATAGCTGTACAGCACGCCCGCCATGCCCGCAAAGAACGAGGAGATGGTGAACACGAGTAGCTTATATTTGGTAATGTCAATGCCCATGGCACGGGCGGCGATCTCATTATCCCGAATAGAGGTAATGGCTCGGCCGTGCTTACTCTTGATGAGATTTTGCGTGACCGCCAGGCAGGCAAGCAAAACCAAAAAGGCAAAGATGAACAGCGTTTTCTTGTCAAAACGGGGGGTCTTAAGACCCAGCGTTCCGCCAAACAGCCCCGAGGGCAGGTTCATGATCACGGCACGCACGATCTCACCAAAGGCCAGCGTTACGATCGCCAGATAGTCACCGCGCAAGCGCAGCGCGGGCAGACCGATGATAAAGCCGAAGAGGGCCGCCACAAGACCGCCAACCAACAGCGAGATCACAAGCACGGGAATGCTGCTCTCTCCGCCAAGCTTGGGCGCAAGCAGGCTTGCCAGCTTTCCGCCGAGGAACGCACCCACACACATGAAGCCCGCATGGCCGAGGCTAAGCTCGCCAAGGAAGCCGACCACCATGGAAAGGGACACCGCCAGAACAGCGGCAATGGCGATCTTTTCAAACAGAAGCAGATCGTTCATCTTTGCCATGCCCGTCAGCGACATGACCACGGCAATGATCAAAAACAGGGCAACGGCAACGTAATTAGCATAATTCTTAAGGAAATTTTTCGTTCTCATACCTTTTCCCTCCTCATCTTACCGAGAATACCCGAGGGCTTCACCAAAAGGATCAAGATCAAAATAGAGAACTCGATAGCGTCCGTATAGGGCGCAATCACGGGTACGCTGTTACACATGGACTCCACTACACCAAGCAAAATGCCGCCAAGCATGGCACCGGGAATAGAGCCGATACCGCCGATAACGGCAGCCGTAAAGGCCTTGATGCCGGGCATAGCGCCGAGCGTGTTGGAAAGGCTGGGGGCTTTAGCCAGCATGAAGTAGCCCGCCAGAGCCGCCAGGGCCGAGCCGATGGCGAAGGTGATGGCAATGATCTTATTGACGTTGATGCCCATCAGAAGGGCAGCACCCTTATCCTCCGAAACGGCGATCATGGCACGTCCCGTCTTGGAATACTTGATAAACAGCGACAGCGTGACCATCACGATCACGGTAGCCGCCAGTGTGATCAGCGTGCTGTAAGCCACACTGAACGAGCCGAAGGTCAGCATACCGCCGATCTGCAGCGCCGTCATGGGCTTGGGCGCAGACTTGAAGATCACCTGTGCCAAGCTCTGAAGCAGGTAGCTCATACCGATGGCGGTGATCAGCACCGCAAGAGAGGAGGCACCCCGAAGAGGCTTATACGCCAAGCGTTCGATCAGAATACCGATCAGCACACAGAACACAACTGCCACCGCCAACGCCAAAAGCGGCTGACGGCACAGCAAAAGGGTGACGAACATCGCATATCCGCCCACCATAATGATATCACCGTGTGCAAAGTTGAGCATTTTGGCAATACCGTACACCATGGTATAGCCAAGTGCTATCATAGCATACGTGCCGCCGGCGCTCAAGCCGTTAATTATGGCACTTAAAACATTCATAATGACACCTTATTTTTTGATAATGATGACAAATTGCTGACACGTGGGACGTGCCAGCAATTTGTCCGGTGTTACATTGCGGAAAATACGCTTACGCGTTCTTCTCCTTCAGAACGAACTTCACAGCGTCCTTGTCAACGTAGCCGTTAGAGGACCACTTGATATCCTTACCGGTAACGCCGGTGTAGCTGAAGTCGCCGTTGAACTGATCCTTGAGGATCTCGCAGAGGTCGGAAGCGCTGATATCGGGGGTGATATCGGCACCGCCCTCCTTGGCAGCCTTCATAGCGTTGAAGAGCGCATAGATGCAATCGTATGCGGAAGCGCCAAACTGGTTGAGCGTCTCGGCATCATACTTGTCAACGTACTTGTCGATGTATTCCTTAGCCAAGCCGTCCTTAGCGTTGGAGTCGAAGTGAGAGAGCATGGTGATCTCCTGAGGAATGGTATCCATGTCGTCACCGAGCTGGCCTGCCAGTCCGTCGAAGCCGTCGCAGCCGTAGTAGACAGCGTCAGCGGCAACCTTCTCCTTAGCCTGGTTCATAAAGATAGCGGCGGGGGTATAGTAGATGGGCATGAAGATGAACTTGCAGCTCTTGAGCAGGTCGATCTGAGCGGTAAAGTCGGAATCGCTACCGTCCTTGAAGGAAGCGTCGATCGTCTTGATGCCGTCGTCAAGGCTAGCCATAAACTGATCGTAAATGCCCTTGGAGTACGGGTCGTCGGACTTGTAGAAGATACCGATGGTATCATAGTCAAGGCCGTTTACATACTGAGCGGCAACCTTACCCTGGTTACCGTCTGCAAAGCACATCTGGTAGCCGTTGTCAAACTCAGGGATATCGTCGCCCGAAGCGGAGGGGGTCAGGAAGAATACGTTGTCTTCCTCAGCCAAGGTCTTGAACTCAAGACCGGGAGCCGTGGTAACGGTACCAAGGGATACGTGCATACCCTGGTCCATCATGTCGGCATAGTTGGTTGCTACGTTAGCGGGATCGTGCTTGTCATCCTTAGCAACAAGCTTGAAGGGAACGCCGTCAAGACCGCCGGCCTCGTTGATCTCGTCAACAGCCATCTGTGCGGAATTCTGAACAGCAACGCCGTAAACGGCGGCAGGACCGGTCAGAGGACCGGAAACACCAATTACGTAAGCCTTGTCGGACTTCTTACAGCCAACCAAAGCCACGCAAGAGGATACCATGACCAAGCAAAGGATCACAGCAAAGACCTTGAGCATTGTCTTTTTCATGATACTAACACCTCATATCGTATTATTTTTTCAACAGCCGGGCATGGCCCGTTTGTCAAATATATAATATAATGTATCACACTCGGCGGACAAAGTCAAGTTTTAATTGTCATGCTTCGGAAAATTTTGTCGTTTTGCACAAAGCCATTCGGTGCTTCTCCGCATTTCACGGCAATACCAACAACAAAAAGCGTGTGCTTTTACACAATGTCCCGATTCTGCGCACGCCTCTCGTATTCTGCCGCGCCAGCGCCCCATCTCTTTTGATCACCGTCTCTCCCGAGCTTCCGAAAGCTCAGCACGTCTCTTTTTTCTCGGCGTTTTCCTGTTCATTCTTCCGTATCACAATTTTAATTGTGCTTATTTTTGTTATTACTTTTTATTGCATCTATTGTTTTCAATGGTTTTTATAAAAATATTGTGCTTTATTTTGCTTTTTATATACTAAATATTTTCGTTTTGTATCGCAAGCATGCCCGAGATCCCTTCTCCATAGCTCGCACATTATATTAAATTTGTATGAATTATGGACAAATCTTGCCAAATGACTTGACAAGTCCCCTCGCACGTGATATAATGCTTATATTGTAATGTAATCTTTTACACTGGGGTACTGCCCCGATACAATACTAAGAAAGCATAAGGTGGTTATGGCTATGAAACGAAACTTCAAACTCCGCTTAGTATCGATCCTTTTGATACTGGCAACCATGCTCGGCTTCTGTCTGCCTGCATCCGCTTTCTCCGTTTCTGCCCCGTCCGACGACGTGGCAGACGACGAGCTGTTTTACTCTGTCGCCTATGAAAACGGAGAGTGGACGATCCGTGTCAACCCTGACAAGATCTATGGCATCCTGAAGGACCGCAATCTCACACGGGAGGAGCTGTTGAACTTTATTCCTCAGGACGTGTTGGATACCCTCTCGCAGGGCAGAGAGCTGTCGGTCTCCGACCTCATCTCCCTTGCCGCTCAGTACGTATCCATCGACGAGCTGAAGGCAATGGTTCGAGACATGCCCATCGATTTGGTTCGCAAGTACTTCTCGGTGGATATGCTGTTGGATCTCTTCACCGTGCAGGAGATCTTGGACGTCTTTGATTTTGACGGCCTGTTCTCAGGCGTAACGGGCGAGGCTCTTAGCGAGCTGCTCACCGACGATGCCCTCAAGCTCCTGCTCAATGAAAAGGTCAAGAGCAAGATCATGACCGAGGACTTCGTCAAGGAGCTGTTTGAGACGACGCCCCTGTTCGATGACATTCTGAAGGATCCCACCATGCGTGCCGAGCTGATCGCTCTCTTTGACGAGGCTTCCGTTAAGAGCATGATGGACGACCCCGCCATCAATAAGGCCATCCATGACCTGGCGTCTACCACAACGGTCACCGACCGTCTGTTTGCCGACGATGAGGCTGTTGCGGGCCTGCAGGCGTACTTTACCGCCGATGAGCAGCATGACGAACGCATGGAACTGTTTGATGACGAAGAGGTCGTTACCGTATTGGCAAATTCCTCTTACATCCGCGACTACATTCTCTCCCACGGCACCATTGAGAAGCTGATCCGCTCGGGTGCGCTCACCTCGGGTGAGGTTCGCGCCGTGCTGGGGGACGATAACCTCTATTCCATTCTGACCCCCGAGCTGATGGCAGCTCTCGGTGAGGATATGAGCGACGACGGCTTCCTTAAGAAGATCGCCGATGATGACGCCGTGGTGGACCTCATGCTGCCCGCCTACAAGACGGCGCTGTATCAGAGCGGTATCGTCACCACGCTTGACGCTCCCGACGACTATTATCTGGATCTGATCGACGACCCGAGCGACACCAGAGCCAAGACCGTCTTCCTCAACCTCTTCCGAAACAAGACCGTCATCAGCCTGGATGCCTTCTGGAG
Source organism: Oscillospiraceae bacterium (assembly GCA_015063655.1). GTDB lineage: Bacteria > Bacillota > Clostridia > Oscillospirales > CAG-272 > HGM12713. Next base: position 3,461 of record SVTU01000006.1, on the reverse strand, counting down.
CTACGTAGACCTTGCCGCTGTTGTTCACGCCCTCGACACCAACGTGATTATCCACCTGCTGGATAATAACAGCGAGATCTATGACGATCTGCGCAACGCCGTTACGGCACACGAGCTGCTGGACGCCATCGGTGACGACGGTGTTGACGAGATCTTCGCCAACGACCTTGCCGAGATCGTTCACGAGGTCGGCGTCAATAAGCTGATCCAACACCACTTCGTGCTTGACGATATGGTTGCCGCCGCAGGTGGCTATCACAACGCACTGAGCAAGGAATTTATTAAGCTCGACGAGCTGACGGATGAGCTTGGCGGCATCGGCCCCCTTGTTCACTACATTCCCGACCTTGACGCCATCATCGAAATTGTCGGTGCCGAGAAGCTTTTGCGCTACGTGGATCTGACCAAGATCGTAGCCAAGCTCGGCGGCTATGACAATCTCTTGCGTGATTACTACACGCCCGCAGAGCTGAAGGCTCTTGCCAAGACCATCGGTCCCGATCGCTTCAAGGCCTTCCTCAAGGCCTCCCACATTTGGGAGAACCTCAATCTCCGTCAAAAGGCCATCGATCTCATTGACCTGGCCCGCTCCAAGGTCGGCGCCGTAAAATCTCTGCTTGCCACCATCGGTGAGAGAACGGCCGCCATCCTGCTGCAGGATATTGAAAGCATCACCCTCAACGGCGTTGCCATTTACGATATCGGCTCCTTCCATCTGGCCGATATTTACACGCAGCTGCTCATCAGCATTCCCGACGTGGATACCATGCTGTCCCTGCAGCCCAACGATCTGTTCGCCAAGCTCGGTCTTGTCATCACCGACAAGGACGGCAACACCTACGGCTCGGGCATCAACCTCGGCCTGCTCGGCGACCCCTCCAACCTGCAGGAGCTGATCGAAAAGCACCGCGACAAGTTTGAATACAACATCAGCGACAACGGCGATATCACCACGTCGCTTCACCTGCCCGACGGCTTTACGGCACTGTACGTCAAGCTGCTTGAGTCCGAGCGTCTGCCCGCCAGACTGCACCTCAAGCTGCTCGAAGCGCCCAACATGTCCATGTCGGATCTCGGCGACTGCATCCTCTCCATCACCGACGAGGAAAAGCAGGCCGTCTCCGATATCGTGCGTGAAAAGGTCGACGAGATCAAGCAAAAGGCATACGCTGCCATAGAGGCGAGATTCGGCACCCCCGCTCCGCAGGCCCGCGGCATCAAGGACACCGCCGCCGACAAGGCAACCGAGGCGATCAACCGCGCCAAGGCCCGTGCGGATGAGCTGATCAACGATTTCACCTCCCCCGAGACCATCACCAAGGTCCTCAACAAGGCCGCTGCCGCCGCCTACAAGACAGGCGAGCTGACCAAGAACAGAACCGCCCTTGAGCTGTATCAAGGCGAGGGTAACTTCTTCGCAAACGGCACGGCAACCGTAGACATTCTCGACAAGATCAATCAGTTTGTTGAGCTTCCCGATGCCATCTATCTGCTCTTTGATCAGTCTTCTATCTCGCAGACCGTCACCACGAAGTTCTCGTCCGACGGCATCCGCCGCTACACCTTCGTCAAGACCGACGGCACGCAGATCACCACCCTGCTTCCCATGGGCGTTTCCATTAAGGCACTTATCCCGCTTCTCGGCGAGGGTGCTTGGATGGACAACTGGGCCAACGGCCTCAGCGGCTTGCCCGGCATGGACGCCACGCTGTACAGCGCAGAGTTCTACCACGTTGACTTCATGATCGGCGGTGAGCTCTACAAGACCGTGATCTACGAGAAGAGCGAGACCTCCATCGAGATCCCCGAGATCCCCGAGGACGTTTACCTGTACGGTCATACCGCCGTTTGGGAATCCTTCGTGCTCGGCTCTGCACCCGAGATCACCGTCAACCAGATCTTCGATCCCAACGATTATAAGGTATACTTCTACGCCGACAAGGATTTTGACGGCACGCCCGATCTGATCGACACCATTCCCTTCACCTTCGGTGACGCCGCCCTGTCCCGCGATCCGTTCGTTCCCACCGTCAAGGGCTACGACTTCCAGGGCTTTACGGGCGCTTACAACCCCGCCCTTGCCGAGGATCAGCACATCTACGGCTCGTACACCCCCGGTGAATTCTTCGTATACTTCTACGATTATGACGGCACGCTCATGCCCCAGCATACCATCGCCTACCGCTACGGAGAGACCCCCAACGAGCAGGTTCCCTCGCCCAGAGCGAGCGACACGTACTTCACGTACGTTTGGGATAAGGCAGTAGACTGGACGCTGGCCGAGGATCAGGATATCCACATGGTTCGTGACGAAAAGACCTTCAAGATCACGTTCTATGCCGAGGATCGCACCACGGTTGTGGGTGAGCGCACCTACACGTACTCGCAGCAGAGCTTCGACGTTCCCACCGTACCCGCCAAGACAGGCTTTACGGGTGCATGGGAGGAATACGCCTCCAGGCTGTTCACCGCTGCCCAGATCAGCGTATATCCCACCTACACCCGCAATCAGTACACCGTTACGTTCGTAGCAGACACCGACCTTGACGGAACGGACGATTGGACACGCACCGTAGACTTCACCTTCGGTCTTGCCATCGATGCGTCGCTCCTTCCCACCGCTCCCACCATCAACGGCTACACCTTCAAGAGCTGGTCGCCTGCCTACGACGTGAACAAGGCAGAGAACCAGACGGTTCGTGCTACCTACGACCGCATCAAGTATACCATCGTCTTTGCCAACGAGAACAACGTTGAGGTTAAGTCCTTTGATTATTATATCAACGAGTACAGCCACGTTGTGGCGCCCTCCGTTCCCTCTAAGCCCGGCTACACGGGCACGTGGGGCTCTTACGAGCTGTTCTCCGCTACGCTGATCACGGTTAAGCCTGTATACACGATCAACACCTACACCGCTACGTTTATCGTCAAGGACGGCACGTCCGAGTGGAAGAAGGAGGTTCACTTCACGGTGGCCGACACGGCTATCACGCCTCCCACCGATGCACCCGCCAAGACGGGCTACAAGCTCTCCTGGAGCGATTACACCATTCGTCCCGCCAACTTCGAGGTTTACGGTACGTACACGCCTATCGTCTACACGGCAACCTTCGTAGCCGACGGTGACGTTGTGGCCACCGTTCCCTTCACCGTGGAAAGCAAGTCCATTACCGAGCCCCCTGTTCCCGAGAAGAAGGGATACAAGGGACATTGGGAGGAATACACGCTGGGCGCAGCCGACCTGACCATCAACGCCGTCTATGAAAAGGTCGCTTCCGACACCACGAGCGACGGCTCTTCGGACACCACCGCCGCCGATAAGACCAAGGAAGAGAAGAAGTTCTCCTGGTGGTGGATCCTTGTGATCGTTCTGGTTCTCGCCATCGGCGCACTGATCTTCTTCCTCGTATGGCAGAAGAAGAACAACGATGACGACAACACGCCCCCCACGCCTCCTGTAG
>SVTU01000005.1:4852-22646 GCA_015063655.1 Oscillospiraceae bacterium | reverse complement strand
CGCCGCTTGGTGGACGGCATTCGTAAGGAGAAGCTATGACGTACGAGGAAGCACTTTCTTATATTCATTCTGTGAATTGGACCTTTTGCCGCCCGGGGCTATCCCGCATTCGGGCTCTGTGTCAGGCTCTCGGCGAGCCGCAGAGGGGATTGCGCTTTGTACACGTGGCAGGCACGAACGGCAAGGGCTCGTTTTGCTCTATGCTTGACAGCGTGCTGCGCTGTGCAGGCTATCATACGGGCCGCTTTACCTCGCCCTACGTGCGTTCCTTTGAGGAGCGTATCTGCGTGGACGGCGAGCCGATCCCAAGGCAGGCCTTGATCGAGCTTACCGAGCGTATCCGCCCCATAGCCGATGCTATGGCGGATAAGCCAACGGAATTTGAGCTGATCACGGCGATGGGCTTTGTGTACTTTGCCGAGCAGGGGGTAGATGCGGTGATCCTTGAGGTGGGTCTTGGCGGAGCGTTGGACTCCACCAATATCATCGAAGCCCCCGAACTGTCGGTTATCACGGGCATTGCCATGGATCACACGGCGTTGCTCGGCAGCACCGTTTCGGAGATCGCCGCACAGAAGGCGGGCATCATCAAGCACGGCTGTCCCGTGCTGTACGGCGGAGCGGATGCGGATGCCGAGGCGGTCATCAAAAAGACCGCATGGGAACGGGAGGCACCGTATCATGCCACTCAGCGGCAGGCACTGCACGTGCGTGAGGCCACGCTGGAGGGCACGTGCTTTGATTACCGAGACCGAGAGGCACTGAGGATCGGTCTTTTGGGCGACTATCAGCCCTACAATGCCGCCAACGTCCTGGAGGCTGTGGATATTTTGCGCACACGGGGCTTTGCCATCTCCGAGGAGGCCTTGCGCCAAGGACTTCGGGAGGCTCGCTGGCCTGCCCGCTTCGAGGTGATCTCGCACGATCCCCTTACGGTATACGACGGGGCGCACAACCCCGAGGGCATATCCGCCGCCGTGCGTAGTATACGCAGATATTTTGGAGATACGAAGGTCTATATCCTGACGGGTGTGATGCGGGACAAGGACTATGCCGACATTGCCCGTGATCTCGTTTCGGTTGCCTCCCGTGCCTTTACCGTCACACCGAGCAATCCCCGTGCGCTTTCGGCCGAGGCGTACGCCGAGACACTGTCGCAGGCGGGCATCGACGCCACGGCGTACGAGAGCCTTTCTGCGGGTCTGCGGGCGGCGATGGACGCCGCACGGGCTGACGGCGTGCCACTCATTTGCTTAGGCTCGCTGTATATGTACAGTGAGCTTATGGATGCGCTTGGGCATATAGTATGAATGTATCAAAAAGCACGGCCTCGCCCATGGGCGAGGCCGTGCTTTTTACAAGACAGTCATTCAACAAATATATTACGGTCAAATACCAAAACCACGTATTCGCCCTCTGTAAAGAAATCCAGCAGTCCGTATTGCTCGCACAGACGATCTAACTCTGAGGAGCTTTCCAGCGTATAGGCCTCGTTTTCGGTCAGTAGCAAAAAATACGTGTCCGCCTCGGCTTGCTCAAAGCTATCTCGCCACGTTTGGTAGTAATAGGGCGTAACGGTGCCCTCTTGGATATTGACGTTGCGTACCTCAAGTCGCCCCTCGGACATGACCGCCGTACGTGAGGCATGCCAGAAGCTGGCGTAGCCGTAGGTATAGCCCCTCTCGTCCAGGGTGTCGATCACGTCGTACATGCTGTCATCCTTGCCGTAGTCATAGGGCATGGAGAGCATGGTGACGGCGTGAGAGAGGGACACGGAAAGCAAAAGAACGGTCAGAAGAACGCCGAAGCGCATGGCAACACCCCTTCGCTCGATCAGCTCATACAGGTAGACGGCGGTGCAGAGAATGGCACTGCCCACCATGGGTACAAGACGCCAGTTAGCCCCCGAGAGCGTACCGCAAACAAAGCCGAAGAGGATCACAAAGGAAAGGGCAAGGTGCGCCCACAGGACAAGACGAGAGGCAGTGTGCCGTATGTGCCGATACCTGATCAGCATAAGCAGGGGTGCTATGAGAAGCACCGCAAAGCCAAGCAGTCTGATCACAAGCATCACCGATGGGGCGGCAAAGATCGGATCGCCCTTTTCGGGCTGAACGCCCATCAAGGTGATATACTGCTTGAAAAATTGCTCGGCGTTTGTCCACCACGAGGAGACGGGCGACCACACGGAGTAGGCGTTTTCGTAGCCTGCGTAGATCGCACCGTTTTGTGTGAGGACGTTCAAAAGGAGAAGTCCAAGGCCCGTTCCCAAGGCCATGACGGCCACAATGCTCAGTGCCGATAAGGTGTGACGGCTAAGGAGCTTATGCTTGGCGTCGCACAGCGTGTAAGCGAGGAGGGCGGCGGCAACGGGAAGCGTGACGAGCGACACCATTTGCATGCCATCGGTCGCTGTGCCGACAGAGAGTATGAGCAGAAGGACTGCCCAAAGCACCCCCGTTGTGGTGGAACGGGCTGTCCTGTCTCCTGTCAGCCATAGCCGAGAGCTGCGGTACAGCCGCAGAGCAGTGCCGAGCATGGCCATCAGCAGCAGAATGCCGAGACTGTAATAAATGACGTGTCCCCACATGATCTCCCGCAGCTTGACCGAGCCCGAGAGAAGCAGGCAAAGGCATAGCGTAGCCAAGGATGAGGCGTCGTACCGCCAACGCAGAGAGCGGAAGAAAAAGAGTGCCGTGGCAACAAAGAGAAGGGCAAATACCGCCATGCTCCACACGTGCGCCGTGTAGCCAAAGCCAAACAGGCGAAGAAGAGGAACCATCCACAGCGGAGAGCCAAAGGGCAGCAGGGCGGCGTAAGCAAAGCCCTCGTCCAGTACCTTGCCGCTCCTTACCGATGCCTCAGCCCACAAAAGGGAGTCGGTGCAGTCGGAATGGAAATAGCCAAGGGCAGGGCCCGTGATATAATACAGGAGCGTTAGAAGGGCAAGCCCAAGGCAGATGGCAGAGGACACTATCTGCCACCGCCGTGTGCCAAGGGTACGTGCTGCAGTCTGCTTGATACGCTCGCCAAAGGATTCGTGATCTTGCTCTGTCATGCCTGTGATTTCTCCTCATGGTATTCTTGCTCGGTGTTGACGCTCCACACCACGGAGCGGTCGGTCTCGCCACGCTTGACGGCCCGAACCGCCTCGATGGCTGTGAGCATGGAGTGATCCATATTGTTATAGCGGTGCTGACCGTTTCGGCCGATGCACCACAGATTGTCGATGCCCGACAGATACTCCTTAACGGTATCGAACTCGGCATAGCTTCCGAAATAAGCGGGATATGCCTTTTTGATGCGCAGGCGTACGCTGTCACGCACGGCGTCCTTTTGGATGATGCCGATGCGGGCAAGCTCGTCGATGGCAAGGGCCACAAAGGCTTCGTCCGTCATCTGCCACAGCTCGTCGCCCTCGTTGCAGAAGTATTCAAGGCCGATCCATACGGTGTTTTCGGGATCCTTGACCATATAGGGCGACCAGTTGTTGAAGATCTGCAAGCGGCCGAGCCTGACGCCCTTATCCTGAATGTATATCCAACAGTCGGGCACGATGTCCGATACCGTGCGAAGCTTCGTTTTGTTTTTTAGCTCCAGGCGGTCGACGAGCAACCCCACCGTCATAAAATCACGGTAGGGAAGAGCATGTGCAATGCGGCGCACGTCCGCAGGCGGTACGTCGCCCATGCCGTCTATGAGGTCCTTGACGGGCATGCTGGAAAAGTACAGATCGGCCTTCAGCGTTTCCCTTGTGCCGTCGGTACGTTCTGTTTCTACGCCCGTAATGTGTTGGCCGTCCATCAGGATGCGGCGTGCCGCACAGGAGGTAACGATCCTACCGCCAAGCTCCTCTACACGCCGAGCCAGCGTTTCGTAAAGCTGCCCCGGGCCAAGCTTTGGGTAATCGTATTGCTCGATGAGCGAGGTCTCTACCCGTGCATCCTTTTTGCGGAAGGGCTTGGAGAGCATGGACCATACGGCACGGCTTAGCGACAGCCCCTTCACTCGCTGTGCGCCCCAGTCGGCACTGATGTTGGCGGGGTCAACGCCCCATACCTTCTTTGTATAGTCCTCAAAAAACATTTCGTACAACGGCTTGCCGAAGCGGTTGATGTAAAAATTGCGCAACGAGTCCTCGGGCAGCTTATGAATACACGACCACACGTAGCCGCAACCCGCTTTAACGGTTCTGCCAAAGCCCATACCCGAAAGGGTGGAGGGCTTGAGGGTGATGGGGTAGTCGAAAAAGCTGTGCAGATAATAGATGCGGGAGACACGGCGGCGTACCAGCATGACCCTGTCCTCCTGCTCGGGGTCGGGGCCGTTTTCGGCAAGGGGCTTTTCCGCACTTAGCAGCAGGTCGTCACGTGCGGGCTTGCCCTGGCGAGGCATCAGCTCCTGCCACAGAGCCTTTACCTCTTCGTTTTTGGTGAAGAAGCGGTGGCCGCCAATGTCGATACGGTTGCCGTTATGCTCTACTGTGCGGGAGATGCCGCCAAGCACGCTGTCCTCCTCGATGACGGTGGGGCGAATGTCGGTATGGATAAGCAATTCGTATGCGGCGGTCAGCCCCGCAGGGCCTGCGCCGATGATGAGTGCTGTTTTCGTTTCCTTCATGATCGTTTCTCCTGTATGGGAATCGTCTGTGTATAGTCCCATTATACAACGAATTGCACCCAAAGTAAAGTAGCTTTGCGGGATTTCGTGATTTTAGACAAGAAAGAAGAAAAAGCAAAAGAAAAAGAAGCACGGTGTATGGCAATACACCGTGCTTCTTTTTTGCCGTTACGCAACAGGAGTTACGTTAACAGCTCTCATCTTTGCGCTGTTCTTGGGATCGGGCTCAACATCAAAGGTGACCTTCTGTCCTTCCTTGAGCGTCTTGAAACCGTCTACCATGATAGCGGAGAAGTGAACGAATACATCGTCACCGCCCTCATCGTTGGAGATGAAGCCGTATCCTTTTTCAGCGTTAAACCATTTGACAGTACCGTTGTTCATTTCGGGTACCTCCACTAAGTATATTTGTACCCATAAAACCCATAGTAGAGCAAAAGCCCCGCTGACTCATAACCGTGACTTTGTCTCGGTAGAGCTCGGCGAGGCGAAAGGCATTTACTGAATACACGGCTATTGTATCACAAAGAAATCGGTTTGTCAACACTTTTTGTGTAACAAAAATACAAAAGTGGTAAGGAATTCACAAAATGGGTAAAAAAACTTGACTTTACGTGCAAGTTGGAGTATAATAAAAACTCGGAGTGCTATGGCGATGTGAGCCGATACTGAGCAGAGGAGATAGGCTGATGTATAGAGAATTGAGCAATTTGATTCTGTACCGTGATACGAGGGGGGACAGTATTTTGTTCCGCCTTGGCAATATTTTTGAGCAATTCGAGCTTGGCAGTGCCTCTCCCGAGCATTTGCGCACGGCGATCTACGTGGAGGTGCGCCGTATCCTTGAGGTAGCCACGCAGTACGGCTTTGATGAAAATCTGTGGCAGAATTATCTTGCCTACTACATCGTCATGCACGAAAATCCCTTTTCCTTTACCTACGAGAAGGCAGGCAAGCAGGAGGGCTCGGTCAATCTGTTTGCCGAGAACGATTTTGCCATCTTCCGCCGTTTGTTTGATTTTGATTTTTCTGCTATCGAGCAGGCCCTTGACATTCGTTGCTTTTCTATTTTGTGTCACTACCGTGCCATTTCCAAGCGGGAGCAGATCTATAATAAGAACGTCAGCGAGCGGGTGCGGAGCTTGAGCCGAGACATTGCCGCAACGGCGAATGGGGCAGAGACTCTTGAGGTCGTGAGCCGCTTTTACCGTGACTGGGGCGTGGGTATGTTTGGCCTCAACCGTGCCTTCCGCCTGCAATACCTTGATGCGGAGCTGTCCTTGCGCCCCATCTCCAATATGGACCGTGTGATGCTTGACGATCTGGTGGGCTACGAGGCGCAGAAGAAGGCCCTTGTGGAGAACACTGAGGCCTTCCTTGCGGGCAAGCCCGCCAACAACGTGTTGCTGTACGGTGACAGCGGAACGGGTAAATCCACCAGCATTAAGGCGATCGTGAACCGCTACTATGACAGGGGCTTGCGCATGATTGAGATATACAAGCATCAGTTTAAGGATCTGTCTGGCGTGATCGCCATGATCAAGAATCGCAATTATCGGTTTATCATTTATATGGACGACCTTTCCTTTGAGGAGAACGAGACGGAGTATAAGTTCCTCAAGGCCGTGATTGAGGGCGGTGTGGAAACAAAGCCCGATAATCTGTTGATCTATGCCACGTCCAACCGCCGTCATCTCATTCGGGAGAGCTTCCGTGACCGCAACGATGCCGAGTATACGGGCGATCTTCACCATGCCGAGACGGTGGAGGAGAAGCTGTCGCTGTTCAATCGCTTCGGCTTGGCTATCGGGTATTTTAAGCCCTCACGCTCCGAGTTTGACCGCATCGTGCTGTCTCTTGCCGAAAAGCATCCCACTATCACGCTTGACGAGGAGACCCTGCTTCAGAGAGCGCACGCCTGGGAGCTTCGCCACGGCGGGGCATCGGGCAGAACGGCACAGCAATTTATTAACCACTTAGCGGGCAACAGTCCCGATGATCTTGACAAAAGCAAAGAAGGAGAAACATGATGAAAGTATTGAATTTCGGTTCCTTGAATTTGGATTACGTATATGACGTGCCGCACTTTGTGCGTGCGGGGGAGACGCTGGCCTCTACACGTCTGTCAACCTTTTGCGGCGGCAAGGGGCTTAATCAGTCCATTGCCTTTGCCAGAGCGGGAGCACAGACGGTGCATGCAGGCAACGTGGGCAAGGAGGGCGGTATGCTCTTGGATGCCCTTCGTGAGGCAGGCGTGCAAACGTCGCTTGTCAGCGTGCATGACGACGTGGCTTCGGGGCATGCTATTATACAGAACAATGCGGACGGAGAAAACTGCATTCTGCTGTACGGCGGTGCCAACATGTGCGTGAGTGAGGAGCAGATCGACCGTGTGCTTGCAGACTTTGGCAAGGGGGACTTGCTGATGCTCCAAAACGAGATCAACTGTCTGCCCGCCATTGTGTCGAGGGCGCATGAAAGGGGAATGACCGTGGTACTCAATCCCTCTCCCTTTAACGAGCGCATCTATGAGCTGGATATGGCGTGCGTGGATTACCTCATCGTCAATGAGACGGAGGGCGAGGCCATCAGCGGCAAGAGCGAGCCCGATGCTATCATCGAGACGCTGCTGTCCACCTATCCCGATATGCACGTGGTGCTGACGCTGGGTAAGAACGGGGCGTGCTATGCCGATAAGGATAGCCGTGCCTTCCATCCCATCCTTCCTGCCGCGGTGGTGGATACCACGGCCGCAGGCGACACCTTTACGGGCTATTTCTTCTGTGAGCTGATGCAGGGCAGCACCCCCTACGAGGCGCTTCGCATGGCGAGCGCCGCCTCGTCACTGGCCGTTTCACGCAAGGGAGCATCCGTTTCCATTCCTTGCCGTGAGGACGTGTGCGCCATGCTTTCAACGTATACAGACAAGGAGTAAACGATGTCTAAAACCCTTCGCCTTCCCGAGGAGCTTTGTTATATATTCGGTCTTTTGGCTCTTGGACTCGGAGCGGGTCTTATGGAGCATGCGGGCTTTGGCCTTTCGATGGTGGTGGCACCTGCCTACGTCCTTCACGTCACGCTTGTTGACTATCTGCCGTGGTTTTCCTTCGGCGTGGCCGAGGATGTGGTTCAGCTTCTGCTGCTGCTCGTCATGATGCCCGTTGTCAAGCGTTTTCGTATTTCGTATGCCTTTTCCTTCGTCAGTGCCGTGCTGTACGGTTTGATTTTGGACGGGATGGTACTGCTGACGGGTCTGATCCCCTCGGAGCTCCTCGTTGTGAGGATCTTGATGTACGCAGTGGGTCTTGTGTTCTCAGCTACGGGCGTTGCCTTTATGCTCCGTACGTATATTCCTCCTGAAATTTATGAGCTGTTTGTGCGTGAGGTCTCGGACGTCTACCATTTAGAGGAAACACACGTCAAGCTGATTTACGATATTTCAAGCTGTGTGGTGGCGGCTGCTCTTTCGCTTTTGCTTCTCCATCGCTTGGAGGGCGTTGGCTGGGGAACGGTCGTGTGTGCCTTGGTCAACGGGATCCTTATGGGTATCATCGGTAAGGCCATTGACAAGCGGGTGACCTATACGCGTTGGATCCCCAAGAGAAAGGAATAAGAAAGATGGGCTGACACGGTGTCAGCCCATCTTTCTCGGGAAGAGACCGTATCTGCGGATGGATGCTTTCGACAAAACACACCGCTTGACAGCAAGCGTAAAAACGGGTATAATAGTGTAGAGGAAAAACAGTTGCACAGGAAAGGAGCGCATATGGAACTATCAATCTTGACGTATGACCCCATGCTGATACCCTACCGAGAGCATTTGGAGCGACGCATGGTACGCTATGAGCAACGCAGGCGTGACTTGGTTGGGGACGGCTCACTGTGTGATTTTGCCAACGGGCATGAATTTTTCGGTTTTCACCGAACGGCGGACGGTTGGGTCTACCGTGAATGGGCCCCCGGTGCCGACGCTGTCTATCTTGTGGGGGATATGAACGCATGGGATACCCTGTCTCTGCCGCTCACGCCCTTGGGCAACGGAGTGTTTGAGATATATCTTTCGGGGTATGATGCGCTGTATGACGGCTGTCACGTCAAGGTGATGGTTCAAAATCAAGGCAGATGGCTGTCCCGCATTCCGCTGTATATCCGCCGTGTGGAGCAGGACCCCGTTACGTTTGGCTGGTGCGGCGTGATCACGGATGAGCCGCCGCACCGTTGGCGATGCCGCCACGTGCGCCCCCAAAAATCGCTTTTGATCTATGAATGCCACGTGGGCATGGCGCAGGAGAAGGAGGGCGTGGGAACGTATGAGGAGTTCCGCACGGGCGTGCTTCCCCGCATACGTGACCTTGGCTACAACGCCATTCAGCTGATGGCGATCATGGAGCATCCCTACTACGGCTCGTTTGGCTATCAGGTCTCCTCGTTTTTTGCCTCTTCCTCTCGCTTCGGCACGCCCAATGAGCTTAAGGCGCTGATCGACGAGGCGCACAGCATGGGCATTGCCGTGCTGCTTGACGTGGTGCATTCCCATGCGGCAAGCAATACCGAGGAGGGCATTGCGGAGTTTGACGGAACGCCGTATCAGTTTTTCCACGAGGGCGAGCGAGGCACGCACCCCACGTGGGGCACACGTCTGTTTGACTACGGCAAGCACGAGGTCGTTCATTTTCTGCTCTCCAATCTCAAATATTGGATGGAGGAGTTTTGCTTTGACGGCTTCCGCTTTGACGGTGTGACCTCCATGCTGTACCGTGACCACGGTCTTGGCGTTTCCTTTGGAGATTACGGCCTGTATTTCTCCGACAATACCGACGAGGATGCCGTTACCTACCTGCAGCTTGCTAACGCCCTTATTCGAGAGGTCTACCCACACGCCGTGACGGTGGCGGAGGATATGTCCGCCATGCCCGGCATGTGCATTCCCATTGCCGAGGGCGGTATCGGCTTTGACTACCGCTTGGCTATGGGTATACCCGATCTGTGGATCCGCCTTCTGCGTACGAAGCGGGACGAGGAATGGAGCATGTGGCAGATTTACGGAGAGCTGTCAGGTCGCCGCCCACATGAGCCGTACGTAGGCTATGCCGAGTCGCACGATCAGGCTTTGGTGGGAGATAAAACGCTGATGTTCCGCCTGTGCGACAGCGAGATGTATACGGCGATGGCACGCAACGTGAAAAGCTTGATCATTGACCGAGGCATGGCCTTGCACAACATGCTTCGTCTGATCTCACTGACCCTTGGCGGCGAGGCCTATCTCAATTTTATGGGCAACGAATTCGGCCACCCCGAGTGGATCGATTTTCCAAGAGAGGGGAACGGCTGGTCGCACTTTTACTGCCGACGTCAGTGGCATCTGGCCGACAACGGATATTTGCGCTACGGGCTGTTACGGGATTTTGACAAGGCCATGCTGGCCCTTGTCAAGCGAACGCATTTGCTTGGCAGAACACCGCACGCCCTGGCGATCGACGAGGAAAAGCAGGTGCTGATCTATGAGCGGGGCGGTGTGGTCTTCGCCTTCAATTTCAGCCCAACGAATTCCTATGAGGCATATGAGGTGACCTTCCCGTCCTCGGGCAAGTACCGAGTGACGCTGAGTACCGACGAGGGGTGCTTCGGCGGCTTTGACCGTGTGGACACGGCCTACGTGTATACGGCCAGAAAATACGCCGACGGTCAGTATCATGCTCCTATCTACCTGCCGGCGCGAACTGCCGTTTGCCTGCAAAGGGAGCGGCCAAGGAAGAGATAAGGCGGGGTGGAAAACGAAAAGCACGCACGGAGAAAAGGCCTGCGTGCTTTTCCTGCTTTTGCCATATATTCGAATAATTGTGACATTTCTGTAAATACTATTGACAGAGCTATGATAAAATGATAATATAGTATTGCAAACTACATTTGAAGGAGTTCAAAACCTATTTGAGACTGTGGCATACATAGGAGGCTTTCGTGGAACGCAGAAAAATCATATATTACAGCGACGAGCTTCATGATGAATTTTCAAAGGCACAGATCACGCCCAAAAAAATAGACGGAAGCTACGTGTACGTGCATACCTCGGCGTGGCGCCGCCTGACGCACGTTTTTTGGTACCGTGTGGTGGCAACGCCCTTGGCGTTTTTATACACTAAGATCAAGTTCGGTCACAAGGTGGTGGGCAGGGAAAAGCTGCGCAAATGTGAGGACAGAGGGTATTTTATGTTCGGCAATCACACGCAGGATATTGCCGATGCGTGTATTCCCAGCATGCTCACGCTTCGCAAGCACACCTACGTGATCGTGCATCCCAATAACGTATCCATTCCCCTTGTGGGGCGTGTGACACCCTCGCTCGGGGCAATGCCGCTACCCGATGACAGAGAGGCGTACCGCAATTTTGTGAGTGCCGTGCGCTACCGCATCGAGGAGGGCCGAATGGTGATGATCTACCCTGAAGCGCACATCTGGCCGTACTATACGGGCATTCGCCCCTTTGGCGATGCCTCGTTTGGCTACGCCGCCTCGTGCGGCGCTCCCGTTTACTGCATGACCAACACGTATCAAAGGAGAAGGCATTCCGCCCGTCCCCGTATCGTCACCTACGTCGACGGTCCGTTTTATCCCGATCCCTCGCTTCCCCTTCGGGCACAGCGGGCGGCCCTGCGGGAGACGGTCTACCAAACGATGTGCCGACGGGCCGAGCAAAACGAGGTGGAAGTGATCCGTTACTGTAAGAAGGAGGCAGACCGTGGTTAATATTCTGTTTTGCGGCAACCGTGGCGTTTTTGACGGCATGCTGACCTGTGCTTTATCCATACTGAAGCGCTCAAGCACACACGAGCCGTTCACCTTTTATCTGTATACCATGAGCCTGCCGCGTTGCGGTGAGGCCTACGTGCCCATAGAGGCGGAGCAGGTGTGCTTCTTTGAGGAAACGGTCAAGCGGTACCATAAGGACAACCGTGCGGTGCTTGTGGACGTGACGGAGCTGTATGAGCAAGAGCTTGGGCACTGCCCCAACGAGAGTGCGTATTGCTCGCCCTATACGCTCATCCGTCTCTTGGCCGATCTTGTGGAGGGCATGCCCGACAGACTGCTGTATCTTGACGTGGACGTTCTGCTCAACCGTGACGTGCATTTGCTGTACGATATGGATATCGAGGGGTATGAATATGCTGCCGCCCCCGATCACTACGGCAAATATCTCATACATCCGCATTATATCAATGCAGGCGTGCTGCTGTTCAATCTGCCCGTGATGCGGCAAACGGGGATCCTGCGAAGGGCCAGAGAGCTGTTGCGGGAGCGCAAGCTTGTGTTTGCCGACCAAAGCGCCCTCATTCGTGCTACGACGAGACGTAAGCTCTTAGCGCAACGCTTCAACGATCAGAAATATCTGCACAAGCATACCGTGATACGGCATTTTTCCAAGCGCTTGTTCTGGCTGCCGTATCCCCACACCGCCAACATCAAGCCCTGGCATACCGAGAAGGTGCGCAAGATCTTTCGCTACCGTGCCTTTGAGGACGTGCTGACCGAATACGAGACCTGCAAGGAAACTTATAACAGAGAGGTATTATCCCATGAGTGAACGCATCATTCCCATTTTTTATGCCTGCGACGATACCTTCGTCAAATATACCGTGGTGTCGCTTTCCTCAATGATACACAATGCATCCCCCGCCTACCGTTATCACGTGTACGTTCTGCATACCAACATTACCGAGGAGAGCAAGAAAATGGTTTACGCTTTGCAGAACGAGCATTTTGAGATCTCCTTTGAGGACGTGACCGAATATCTGATGTCCATTGCCGACAAGCTTCCCATCAGAGATTATTACTCCAAAACGACCTACTTCCGTATGTTTATTGCCGAGATGTTTCCCGAATATGATAAGGCGATCTACATTGACAGCGATACCATCGTGCAGGGCGATATCAGCCGCTTGTATATGACCGATATCAAGGATGCCTACGTTGGAGCATGCCACGAGCAGGCTATGGTGCAGGTGGACGAATACGGCACGTATTGCGAAAGGGTGGTTGGCGTGTCTCGCTACAACTTTTTCAATGCGGGCATCATTCTGATCGGCTGTGAGCAATTTCGCCTGCACTTTGTGTTGGATAAGTTTATTCAGTATCTGCATACCTATAATTTTGTGGTCACGCAGGATGAGGATTACCTGAATTTGATCTGTAAGGATCACGTGTATTGGTTGGATCAGCGGTGGAACACCGAGATCTTCGGAGAGATCCCCTATCCCATCGAGGAGGCGTATATCCTGCATTACATCATGGTCAGCAAGCCTTGGCATTACGCCGATTGCCGACATGGCGATATTTTCTGGCGTTACGCCGAGCGCACTGAGGTCTACGGTGCGCTGTGCGAGGAGCTGGCAGGCTATACGGACGCCGAGAGAGAACGGGATGCGGCATCGATGGAGGGGCTTTTGGCGCTGGCCGTGCAGGAGACACGGCGGGAGGATAATTATCTGAACCGTGTCAACAAGCACGAGAGGGCCAAGGACCGTGTGGCGATCATGGAAAAGATCGAGCAATACGAGCGAGAGGGACGCTTCGATGAGGACGTAGAGGACGATCCGCCCTCCAAGGTGCTGATGCCTGAGGACGTGGATTACTACCGCCGCAGTGCTGACGAGCGTCTTAAGACCAAGATCGCCTATACCATGGCAAGAAAATTCGTGCATGGGCTGATCAACGATAAAAAGCTGATCATCAAGGAGATCAAGGGGCTGGAGCATTTCAAGGGCTTGACGAGCGGAGCGGTGATTACCTGCAACCATTTTAACGCCTTTGACAGCTTTGCCATTCAGCTTGCCTACGAGGCGGCAGAGCAGGACGGGCGCACCTTCTACCGTGTGATCCGTGAGGGAAATTATACCTCCTTCCCGGGCTTCTACGGCTTTTTGATGCGGCATTGCAACACCCTGCCGCTGTCCTCTAACCGACAGACGCTCAACAAATTCTCCGAGGCGGCGAATACGCTCCTCGGTGAGGGACATTTTATTTTGGTGTATCCCGAGCAAAGCATGTGGTGGAATTACCGTAAGCCAAAGCCCCTCAAGACGGGGGCATACATGCTGGCGGCACGCAACGGTGTTCCCGTGCTTCCGTGCTTTATCACTATGAAGGATTCCGATATAATGGGAGAGGACGGCTTTTACGTGCAGGCGTATACCATTCACATTGCGCCGCCCATTTATCCCGATCCTGAGCGTCCGTACCGCAAAAACATCACGGCGATGATGGAACAGAACGCCGAGGCATGGAAGCAGATCTACGAGACCGAATATCAAAGCCCGCTGGTGTATACCACGGTCAGTGATTCATAACGAAATATACGTTAAGGGGCTATCTCAAATGCAAATTTGAGATAGCCCCTTTTGGGGTTTTGAGAGGACTGTATCAGATCGTTTTTTTGCTCGGGCGGTGGAGCGTGCTGAGCAGAGCAATGGCGAGAATGGGGAGCAGGTCGAGGGAGGAGGCACTGTCACGGAGGGCAGGCTGTGAGAGCGAGAGAGCAGGGTGCGGCACAAGGGGCAAGAGACAGGCGGTAAGGAGTGCGCAGAGCAGGGCAGAGAGAGCCTTGGAGACAAGATAAGGGCGTAGCGATACCCCCGTAGGGGCGGCAAGTGCGGCGATCTGTGCATGGACCGACAATCCCGACCAGCCGAGAATGACGGCTGTGGTGAGAATGGCGGCCAGAGAGGGCGTGAGCGCATGCGAGAGCGACACGCCCCCCGTTACCTCCAACGCTCCGAACAGCAGGGTGCGCACAATACCGCTCGGAAGCAGAGGCTCAGTCAGAGCGGACAGAACGGAAACGAGTGCCCCGAAAAACAGAATGAAGCCGCATACCGAGAGCATCTGCGAGGCAGAGAGCGTGACGGCCTCACAGCATACGGCGGTCATACGGCGAGGGGGCATGCGTGGCAAGGACACGGCCTCGGCACGCCCCTCGGGCTTGGGGAGAAAGCGGCACACGGTGACCGCCGAGAGCGTACCGCCCGCAAGACATGCGCCATACAGCAGAATGCCGAGCGAGCGGTTGCCGAGCATGGCCGTGCCGACCGTGCCGATCACAAACGCCGAGGAAGGGAGATTGACGGCGCACAGCAGTCTCATAAGGGATGCACGGTCAAGCTCATGCCTATCGTACAGTGCCACCGCCACCGACGTGCCAACGGGATACCCACACAGTATACCGAGAAGCCAGGCTTCTCCCCCGTTCCGTATACCGAACAAAAGGCGCAGGGGCTTTTGCATATGGCGGCCCAGGGCGGCGGCCGCTCCGCTTTGCACCAGCACCGAGGAAAGCACCGTAAAGGGAAAGAGCGAGGGGATCACGGTGGCGGCGCACAGATGAAGGGCGTGACGGATGCCCGACATGGCGGCGTCGGCGTTCATGAGAAACAGAGAGAAGGCAAGAAGGCAAAGCACGCAAAGGAGCCACGCTCGGCGTTTGCTTGGCATGAGTGTATCACCTCGGTCATAGAATGTAATAGCCTTGCTACAGTTTACGGACCGTGCGGAGGCAATATGCCAAGGAGGATGCCATGGAGAAAAAAGAAAGGTCGGCGGGGTGGCGGACACAGCTTCTGAGGACGCTTGACGTTAACGCCGAGGAGCTGCCCTTTGGGTGGTCGGCCGAGCTTCACGGACGCGACGGCGTGACGCTGTACGGCAGGGGGCGTATTTTGCACTATGCGGAGACGTGTATCGTGCTGTCGCTTCACGGCTGTGTGATGAAGGTGCGGGGGCAGGGGCTTTGCTGTGTGACGTATCGGCAGGATACGGTGCGCATTGAGGGGCGTATCTCGGCTTTGGAAATGGAGGATTCGGCGCATGGGACTCGGTAGATGGCTTTTGGGAGAGACGGAGCTTGTATGCCCAAGCGAGGCACTGCCCGCCCTGCTTCAGTTGTGCGCCGCCTGCGGCTTTGCGTACCGCCGTCTTGTTACAGAGGGCGAGCAGAGCCGCATGCGCATGCGCTACGGAACGGCAAGACTTTTTCTCTCGGTTGCCGAAAAAAGGGAAATACCCCTGCGGGCGGAGGCCGAGCACGGCTTGCCGCCGCTGTGCCGCCGCTACCGCCGCCGTGCGGGTCTGCTTGTGGGAGCGGTCTTGTTTATGCTGATCCTGTACGTCTCTATGCAAACGGTGTGGGACGTTCGCATCATCGGAGAAGAACGCCTGCAGGAGCGGGAGGTGCTGTCTCTTTTGCGGGAGAACGGACTGCATGCGGGAGCATCCAAGCGAGAGATCGACATCGACGTGCTGGAAAACAAGATCCTGATCCTTTCGGACGACATTTCCTGGATCAGCATCAACCTGCTCGGCACGGTGGCCGAGGTGCAGATACGGGAGAGCGTGCCCGCCCCCGAGGCGGATACCCACTCGGCCGCTAATCTCGTGGCATCTGAGGACGCCGTGATCGAGATGCTGGAGGACGTGCGGGGCGAGCCTGCGGTTGCGATCGGAGACGCCGTGAGGAAGGGAGATCTGCTTGTCAGCGGACTGTACGGCTCGGAGCGGCATGCCTTGCGCTATACGCTGGCAAGCGGACGGGTGCTTGGCAGGGTCGAGCGCAGCTTTGAGGCCAATATTCCGCTGACCTACGAGAGAAAGGTGTATACGGGACGGACGTATACCGAAAAATATTTGGTTTTTTTTGAAAAAGAGATAAAAATTTTCGGTTTGTTACGCCATTCCCATATAAGTTGTGATATAATAGAGGTGATGGAATACCTGCATACCCCGAGAGGGGAGTCGCTTCCCGTTGGGATACGCACGGTGCGGCATGCGGAATACCGCACCGAGACGGCACAAAGAACAGAGGAGCAGGCGAGAGCCTTGGCAGAATACCGCCTGCGCTGTGACATGGCGGCATGGCTTTCGGCGGCAGAGCTTCGCTATCGATCGCTTGAGGGCGTGACGGACGGAGACGTGTACCGTCTGCGCTGTGACGCCGTAGGTGTGGAAAATATTGCCGAGGTGCGATACTTTGACGTCGTACCGTAGAAAAAAGGAACGGAGTATATGGAGCAAAGAAAAGTAACGATGGAATGCCCCGAGATCACCTTGCGTGTGTTTGGTAGCTTTGATGCCAACGTGCGCACCGTGGAGGAGACCTTCGGTGTGCGGATATACAACAGAGCCGAGGAGGACGGCGATGCCCTGACGGTATGCGCCGAGGACGCCGAGAGCGTGCGCCTTGCCTCCGAGGCTCTGCGCTGCCTTGCCGACATGGCAAGGCACAACGAAACGCTCACCGAGCAGCAGGTACTGTATGTGGTGGGCATGGTGAAGGAGGGGCATGCCGAGGGGCTGGCGAGCCTGGAGCAAGACTGTATTTGCCTGACCGTGAAGGGCAAGCCCATCAAGGCCAAGACCGTGGGTCAGAAGCAATACGTGAATGCCATCAACAAGAACACGGTGGTGTTCGGTATCGGCCCTGCGGGCACGGGCAAGACCTTCCTTGCCGTTGCCATGGCAGTCAAGGCCCTGCGGGATAAGCAGGTCAGCCGTATCATTCTCACACGCCCTGCTATCGAGGCAGGCGAGAAGCTCGGCTTTTTGCCGGGCGACCTGCAAAGCAAGATCGATCCCTATCTCCGCCCGCTCTACGATGCGCTGTTTGAGATGATGGGGGCGGAGAACTATGCACGCCACATTGAGAAGGGTATCATTGAGATCGCCCCGCTGGCCTATATGCGAGGGCGGACGCTGGACGACAGCTTTATCATTCTTGACGAGGCGCAGAATGCCACGCCAGAGCAGATGAAGATGTTTCTCACCCGTCTCGGCTTTAACGCCAAGGCCGTGGTGACGGGAGACCTGACACAGACCGACCTGCCCGCAGGGCAGAGAAGCGGTCTTTCGGTGGCAGTGAAGATCTTGGAGGGCATTGACGATATCGCCGTCCATCGCTTCAGCGACCGAGACGTGGTGCGCCACAAGCTGGTGCAGCAGATTATCCGTGCTTATGAAAAGCACGACCGTGAGCTTGCCGAGAAACGGCAGTCACCCAAAAAAGGGCAGGACAGAAAGGGATAGGGCAACATGAAAAACGACGTTATGATCTACTTTGAAAATACACAGGACAAGCTTCCCATTACGTACCGCCTCAAGCTTCTCGTTCGGCACGCTGTGTGCGAGACCCTGG
>SVTU01000005.1:0-4752 GCA_015063655.1 Oscillospiraceae bacterium | reverse complement strand
CAGGACAGAAAGGGATAGGGCAACATGAAAAACGACGTTATGATCTACTTTGAAAATACACAGGACAAGCTTCCCATTACGTACCGCCTCAAGCTTCTCGTTCGGCACGCTGTGTGCGAGACCCTGGATTACGAGGGCTATGCCAATGATTGCGGTGTGTCGGTCACCTTTACCGACAACGAGGGCATTCGTGAGCTGAACCGTCGCTTCCGAGGCATCGATGCGCCCACCGACGTGCTGTCCTTCCCCCTGTTTGACTATGACGGCACAGAGGAGCCGCCCGCCGATGAATTTGAGAATATGCTGGGCGACGTGGTGCTTTCCTTGGAGCGTGCCGCCGCACAGGCAGAGGAGTACGGACACAGCTTTGAGCGTGAGGTGGCATTTCTGACGGTGCACTCCATGCTTCATCTGCTGGGCTACGATCACGTCAACAGTGAGGAAGAGGAGATGGACATGCGCCGCCGTCAGCGTGCGGTGCTGGAGCGCATGGGATTGCGAGCAGAGGAGTAAGACACATGAAAAAAACAGGATTTATTGCCATCGTTGGCCGCCCGAACGTGGGCAAGTCCACGCTGATGAACGCTATTCTCGGCGAGAAGGTCGCCATTGTTTCCAATAAGCCCCAAACCACCAGAAATCGCATTATCGGTATCCACACGGTGGGTGAGGCGCAATACGTCTTTTTGGATACGCCGGGTATGCATACGCCCAAGAACTCGCTTGGTGAATATATGGTCAAAACTGCCAACAGCTCCATGCAGGAGGCAGACGCCATTATTTTGGTGGTGGATACGGGTAAGGAGATCACCGCCGTGGAGGAAAACGTGATGGCGTATGCCAAGCGGGCGGATATTCCCACGGTGCTGGCCCTCAATAAGATCGATCTGTACCGCCGTGAGAGAATTGCACAGACGATTGCGGCGTATGCCGCCAAGCATACGTTTGCCGCTGTGGTGCCGATCGCTGCCAAGAACGGCAAGAACGTGGACGAGCTGCTTTCGGAATGCACACCGTTTTTGTCGGATTCCGAGTGGTTTTTTCCCGAGGATATGGTGACGGATCAGCCTGAGAGACAGCTGGCGGCCGAGATCATACGGGAAAAGATATTGCGCACACTGGATAAGGAGGTGCCTCACGGCACGGCCGTGGTGATCGAGGAATACCGTGACGAGGAGACGCTTGTGCGCATCCGGGCGGAGATCTTTTGCGAAAAAGCCTCGCACAAGGGCATTATCGTGGGCAAGAACGGCGCCTCGCTCAAGCTGATCGGCACGTATGCCAGAGAGGATCTTGAGAAGATATTGGGTGTTAAGGTCTACCTGAATCTGTGGGTCAAGGTCAAGGAAAATTGGCGAGAGAGTGCGGGAACGGTAGCCAACTTCGGCTATAACGATAAGGATTGATACGCTATGCGTGGTGCTGTTGACGGTCTGGTGCTTCGGGAGATGCCGTCGGGGGAGAACGACCGACTTTTGGTGGTGCTGACGGCGGAATACGGAACGATACGCATGTGTGCCAAGGGCGCACGCTCGGTGCGCTCCAAGCTGTCGCCCCTGTGCCGTGTCTTTACGTACGCCAATTTTGAGTTTTACGAAAAAAACGGCATGCGTTGGCTTTCGGGCGGCTCGGTCAATGATAGCTTCTTTGGCTTACAAAGGGATATTGAGGGCTTTTCGCTGGCGGCCTATCTTATGTCGGTGACCGAGGAGATCACGGGAGAGGGAGTGGAGGCACACTCGGTGCTGCGCACCGCTTTGAACTCTCTGTATCTGATCGAAAAGGAGAAAAAGTCGCTTGCCCTTATCAAGGCTGCCTTTGAAATCTTTGCGGCGGTACAGTCGGGGGTCAGACCCGACGTCAGCCGCTGTGCGGACTGCGGCTGTGAGCCGAAGGACACCATGTATCTTGACGTGATGAACGGCTGTATTCGGTGCGTGGACTGCGTGCGGCGCAGCGGTGCTGCGCAGGCGCTGACCGCCGAGGAGACCGAGGGAACGAGACGGGTGCTTCTGCCCATCACGCCCTCTGCCTTTGCCGCCTTTCGCTACGTTTTGTTTGCCGACCCGTCACGCCTCTTTGCCTTCGAGCTGAAGGATGACGAGGAGCTTGCTACCTTTGGTAAGGTGGCTGAGCAATATTTGCTCCATCACCTGGAGCGTGGCTTTGATACGCTGGATTTTTATCACAGCGTCAGTATGCCGATACCGAAAAAGGAAAGAACGGAATGAACATAACCGAAAAAACATTATGTACGCTGGAATTTGATAAGATACGGCGCATGCTGGCCGATGTGACCCCTACCGAGGGGGCTAAGGAGCTTGCGCGCATGCTCACGCCCACCGACAGAGAGGCACAGATCCTCTCGGCTCAGCGGCGCACCACGGACGCCAAGCGCCTGTCCGATGAAAAGGGCATGCCCCCCTTTGGCGATGCCCCCGATCTGTGCGAGATCTGCGAGCGTGCCGACAAGGGGGCGGTGCTGACGCCCCGTGAGCTTTTGTGCGTGGCCTCGGTGCTGAGAAGTGCCAGGCTTATGCGTGACTATATCCGCTCCAACCGCACCTTTGACACGGTGCTGGACGAGGTCTTTGACCGCCTGCTTCCCAATCACGGCTTGGAGGATACCATCACCCGTGCCATTATCTCGGAGGATATGATCGCCGATGAGGCGAGTGCGGCTCTTTGCGACGTGCGCCGCCGCATCCGTGCCGCCAACGTCCGCATACGTGAGACACTGCGCACGTACGTTAGCGGTGCGCACGCTAAGTATTTGCAGGAAAATATCGTAACGCAGAGAAACGGCCGTTACGTGGTGCCCGTGCGGGCCGAGTGCAAGAACGACGTCAAGGGCTTGATTCACGATACCTCTGCCTCGGGTGCTACCATTTTTGTAGAGCCGATGGCGGTGGTGGAGGCGAACAACGAGCTGCGCATGCTGGAGGCCAAGGAGGAGCATGAGATCGAGCGAGTGCTGGCGGCACTGTCGGCACAGGTCAGCGGCTTTTCCTCCGCCCTGCTGCTCAACCGAGAAAACATCGTGGAGCTTGCCTTTTGCTTTGGATGTGCGGAGCTGTCACGCAAGATGAATGCGGTCTGCCCCGAGCTGTCGAAAAGCCGAGAATGCGTTTTGCTGAGGGCAAGGCATCCTCTGATTGATCCTGCCACGGTCGTGCCGATCGGGGTCTCTCTCGGCGGGGACTACGATACGCTGATCATTACGGGGCCCAACACGGGCGGTAAAACCGTCACGCTCAAAACCCTCGGGCTGTTTGCCCTAATGGCGCAGGCAGGTCTGCACGTGCCTGCCGACGAGGGCACACGTCTGTGCATGTTTGAAAAGATTTTGGTAGACCTTGGAGACGAGCAGAGCATCGAGCAATCGCTCTCCACCTTCTCGTCACATATGGTGACCATCGTGGATATCGTGAAGGAGCGCAACGATCGCTCTCTGGTGCTGTTTGACGAGCTGGGAGCGGGAACTGACCCCGTGGAGGGAGCGGCTCTTGCCGTGGCCGTTATTGAGGACGTGCGCTCGGCAGGCGCACTGTGCGCCGCTACCACGCACTATACCGAGCTGAAGGCGTATGCCTTGGATACCGAGGGCGTTTGCAATGCCTCTTGTGAATTTGACGTAGAGACGCTTCGCCCCACCTATAAGCTGGTGATCGGAACACCCGGAAAATCTAATGCCTTTGCCATTTCGGAAAAGCTGGGGCTTCCCGCTCATATCGTGGCACGGGCGGATTCTTACGTCAGTGCGGAGAACAAGCACTTTGAAAACGTGATCGGAGAGCTGGAGGCCAGCCGTGTTGCCTTGGATAAGCAGCTTGAGGAGGCACGTGCCAGCCGTGAGGAATACGAAAGCTTCAGAAGGACCTCGGAGGCGGCTTGGCAAAAGAGGCTGGACGACGCCGAGCGGCGTGTGGAGGAGGCCAAGAAAAAGGCACAGGGGATCGTGGAGAGTGCCAAGGCCTCGGGCGAATATATCATGGAGCAGATGGAGCGTCTCAAGCGTGCACGGGATTCCGAGCGGCTTGGCGAGGAGCTGGAGGCGGCACGCCGTGCCGTGCGAGAGCATTTGCGCCAAAATGAAGATCGCTACAATCCCGTGGAGACACGGGAGCGGGATGAGAATTACGTTCTCCCCCGTGCCTTGCGCCGAGGTGACGAGGTGCGCATCGTGAGCCTTGGCAAGATCGCCACCGTAACCGATGCTGCCGTTAAGAGCGGCCGAGTGGAGGTGCAGGCGGGCATCATTCGTACCCGTGTGCCGCTGACCGATCTGGTTCTGATCGTTGAAGATAAGCAGACCTCTGCCCAAAAGGCAACGGCCCCTCTGCGCATGACGGTCAGCCGTGACTTTCGCGATGAGATCGACCTGCGCGGGCTGACGGGAGACGAGGCGTGGAGCAAGGTGGATAAGTATTTTGACGAAGCCACCGTGGCGGGCTTTACCACCGTGCGACTTATTCACGGAAAGGGAACGGGTGCGCTTAAGGCGGCACTGTGGAGCTATCTCAAAAAGGATCGCCGCATCAAGAGCTTCCGCATCGGTCAGTACGGCGAGGGCGATGGCGGCGTGACCGTGGTGGAGCTTCGGTAATAAGAAGAGAAGAGTGAAAAGGTGAGGTGGCTTTTCGCCATGGCGAAAAGTGATCGGATGGGTTTGACGTTATACAATTTGCCGATTTCATTTCGCCTTTTTTGTGCAAACATCCATGTTCTTCACAAGGTTGAAAAAAATTCAAA
>SVTU01000151.1 GCA_015063655.1 Oscillospiraceae bacterium | reverse complement strand
TCACGGCCTCTCCCACGCCATGCTTTTCTATGAGTGACACCAAGCCATCACGCAGAAGCGTGCCAAGCCTCCAAGCGTGCCCGATGACGTCCTTCTGTACCATTTCGTTAACGGTGGCAAGCGCACCGGCCATGGAGAGGGCGTCTCCACCGAAGGTGGTAGAAATAAACACACCCTGCTCAATGAGGGACAGTACGTCTTTTCTGCCCGCCACGAAGGAGATGGGCATGCCGTTGGCACAGCCCTTGCCGAAGGAGGCAAGATCGGGCGTAACGCCGTAGTATTCCCCGCCCCCGCCGATGGCGTAGCGGAAGCCGCTGACGACCTCGTCAAAGATCGCCAAGGCACCGTACCTGTGCGCCGTATCCACAACGGCCTGCAGGTATTCCTTTGTGGTGCCGTTGGACTGAATGGGCTCCATGATCACAGCGGCGTATTCGTCGGGATGAGCCGACAGAAGAGCCTCAAGAGAGGATAGGTCATTGTAGGTAAAGGTCTTGGTCAGCTCGCACACCGCACGGGGCACGCCTCGGTTGTTGGCAGAAGCGCCGATGGACCAATCCTGCATACCGTGGTAGCCGCACATGGCCACACGCTCGCGCCCCGTAAAGGCTCTCGCCAGGCGAATGGCGGACGTGGTGGCATCTCCGCCGTTTTTCACAAATTTCACCATCTCGGCACAGGGCAAAAGCTCTGTCAAGCGTTCGGCAAGCTCGCATTCCACGGGTGCTTGCGTGGAAAACACGATGCCCCGCTTCAGCTGCTCGGCCACCGCTTGATTGACGGCGGGATAGTTATAGCCGAGCGTGATAGGACCGAGAGCACAAATAAAGTCCAGATAGACGTTGCCGTCCACGTCATACACCCTCGCTCCCTCGGCGTGATCGATATACAGGGGAGTCTGCCCGGGTATAAAATATCGGTAGCTCTTACTGAAGGTCTGCGCCGCCAGGGGCGTTACTCTTTTTTCTCTTTCCAGTAAAGCGTTGCTTTTGTCAAATACTCTCATGTCGCTGCTCCTTTGCGTTTTTTCTTTATTATACAAAAGATCGCCGACAAATACAACAAGCATTTCTTCCGTTTTTCACCCAAAAAATGATCGATTTTTTGGTTTTTATTGCATTTTTCCAAAAAACCTGCTATACTGATCTTATAGCCGAAGAGAGCCGAACTCATACGGTTTTGTGTGACAAATATCCGCATCTGCGGCAGAAAAAATGCTTGCAATATCTTATATTACTGCGCATTTTCTCTTTGCATCTGCAAAATATTTGTTCACTCAAAACTGCAAAGCACCCTCCGGCGTTGAAATTTTTGATGGATTTAGTCAAAGCGAGTTGAAGCAAGATGCCGATCTTGCAAGACGAGATTTGCCCAAAGACGCAAAAATTGCTCGCCGCAGGGCGTATGCGTTCGACTCTCTTCGGCTATAGCCGAGGGGCGGATATTGGCCACTCAAAACCGTGTGAGTTTGGTTTTCCTCGGCTATAGACGTACGGGAGGTATGGCATGGAGCAGATCAGGGTGACACTTGGCGATGCCGTTTTGGTGGCAGAGGCGGGTGCTAAGGGCTTTGCCCCCACGCACCGCCTGCAGGACACGGCTCATTTTCATATCGATTACGAAATACACATACAGCTTTGCGGACTGTCCCTCATCGAAATTGAGGGTAAGGACGTATGGCTCAAGGAGGGTGACGCCTGCCTCTTAGCACCGCACGTCAGCCATTACCCCAAAAGCGGAAGCGGCACACCCGAGCGGATCGTGTTTTGCTTCAGCCTCGTCAGGAGCACCGCCGTTCCGAGCGGCGTGCGCCCCTTCTCGGAATATGCCCATTACGCCAGGATCCTGCAAGGGATCAACGGCTATTGCCTTGTGCGCGCCCCCGATCTGATCGCCCTTGCGCAACGCCTCTCTGCCGAGCAGGACAGCCCCCAGACCGAGCATATATACAGCCCTCTGCTTGCTCTCTTTTTCATTGATCTTGGCAGACATATACAGGACATGCGGCTGCAAGAGGCGGGGACGGCACAGGGCGAGCCCGTGAGTGAGAGCACGCTTCGCCAACAAAAGACCGTAGAGGAATTTTTCCAAACCAGATATAGCGACAGCGTGCATATTGAGGATCTGGCACAGGCGCTTTGCCTCTCCGTTCCGCAAACGCACCGTGTGGTCAAGCGTATCTTCAAGGAGGGCTTTCAGAAAACACTCACCAAGCAACGCATGGAGCATGCCTGTATGCTGATCAGACAGCATGCAGTCCCCCTTAGCGAGATCGCCTTTCTGTGCGGATACACCTCGTATAACGGCTTTCTTGCCGCCTTCAAGGCACATACGAACAAAACGCCAAAGCAATATCAAGGGAGCTGTCAATGGTGACAAGACCGATGAAAAGGACCCGTCTCACATTGTGTGAGACGGGCCCTCTTTTATTGCTTCTTCTTGATCACAAGCAGGTAGACAGCTGTTCCACCGCCGCCAAGCAGGGCGACAGAGGCGATCACGATGCCTGCGATTGCTCCGCCTGAGAGCGACTTGCCTTTAGTGCCGTCATCGCTATCCGTATTTTCAGAAAAGCTTGTGCTCTCCTTGGGAAGAGGCTTGCCCTCGGTCAGGGCGCAGACCTTACAGGTCTTGGGCGCATCGACCGTGGCGTCAAGCCATTCATGCTCGGTCACGTTCTCCGCTCCGCACTCGTCGCACGTGTGGTCGGTATCGGTGTCAGCGCCGTAACAGCCATCGTCCGCTACCTGTCCGCAGCCGTACTCGCAGAGGTGATCGCTGTCGTCGCCGTCCCTATGCTCGGTGATGTTCTCCGCTCCGCACTCGTCACACGTGTGGTCGGAGTCGGTGTCGGCATCGTAACAGCCATCGTCCGCTATCTGTCCGCAACCGTACTCGCAGAGATGATCGCTGTCGTCGCCGTCAACGTGACGATCCATGTTCATGTCTTCCTTGCCGCATGCACGGTCGCAGATATGGTCGGTATTGCC
>SVTU01000004.1 GCA_015063655.1 Oscillospiraceae bacterium | reverse complement strand
GCTACAACGGTATCCTGATGAGCGAGCTGAGCTATCAAAACAAAGTAGGACGGGATGGCGTTGCCCTCAACTACGGCGATATGCCCTACGAGGCATACGTTGCCCTTGCCTACGAGAAGGTCAAAAAGGTCATTGCTATGTAAGGAGAATTACATAATGAAAACACGCAAGGATTCTTTTTTCGGCATTCACTGTGATTTTCACGCCAAGCCCGAGGACGAGGCTGTCATCGGGCGCAATCTGCGCGAGGAGGACATACGCGAAATATGCCGACTTCTCCGCCCCGACTTTTGGCAGATCGACTGCAAGGGACATCCCGGCTATACCTCGTATCCCTCCAAGCTCGGCAACGCCATTCCTCACTTTGCCTTTGATCCCCTTGCTCTTTGGCGTCGGGTAACACGCGAGGAGGATGTGGCACTGTATATGCACTACTCGGGCGTTTACGAGATCAAATATTGCCGCGAGCATCCCGACCAAAACGTAAGGATGGCAGACGGCACGTATGCCGAGGGTGCTACGCGCACCGACGGCACTTACGTAGATGATTTGATGATTCCTCAGCTGACCGAATTGGCTGAGCGGTATGAGGTGGACGGCGTTTGGGTGGACGGTGATTGCTGGAAAGCACAAGCCGACTTCCGCCCCGAGTCCCTTGCCACCTTTGAGAAGGAAACGGGTATCGACCTTGGCGGTCATATCCCCGCCACACCCGCTGATCCCTATTATCACGAATATCGGGACTATCACCGAGAGCTGTTCCGTCGGTATCTGCGCCATTACGCAGATACCCTGCACGCACGCTTCCCCGACCTGCAGATCTGCTCCAACTGGGCCTTCAGCGATCATATGCCCGAGCCGGTGTGCGCCAACGTGGATTTTTTATCGGGTGACCTGAACCCCAAGAACTCCTTCCATTCCGCTCGCTATGCCGCCCGTGCTTTGGCAGGACAAGGCAAGCCGTGGGATCTCATGGCTTGGGGATTCCGTCAGGCCATTGGAGCAAATTCCGCCTACTGCCCGAAGCATATTACCCAAATTCTTCAGGAGGCCGCCGCTGTGATCTCCCTTGGCGGTGCCTTCCAATGCTACGTAGCACAGCACCCCGACGGATCGTTGCACATGCCCGAGCTGTGCGCCCTCTCCCCCTTAGCGGACTTTATGCGAGCCAGAGAAGCCTTTTGCTTCCGCGGCACGCCGAGGTGCGACACGGCTCTGCTCCTTTCCACCTACGACCGTTCGAGAGAATCCAAACGGCTGTGGTCGAGAAACGGATACGAAAAGATCATGGGCTTGTGCGCCCTTCTGTGCGACGCAGGGCAAACGCTTGACATCGTTTCCGAGCATATGCTCGCAGCAGATACGGTAAGCAAATATAAAATGCTGACCGTTCCCGAGCTGTATGAGGGACTTGATTCATCCACGATCGATCTTCTGCTTGACTACGCCAAGCACGGCGGACATCTGTTGCTCGCAGGACGGAATACCTGCCGTATATTTTCGGAGGCAGGTGCGCCCTTCTGCGTTGACAGCCTCATCCTTGACCGTCCGTCCGTGGCAGGCTTCACCGACAATGGGCACACAGAAGGAAAAGTAGCGTCGGATCTTGCCTGCATCTTTACTGTGGGGGATGATCCTTGCGGAGCTGTCTTCTCCCCCTGCATCATCAGAGCCGACGGAGCGAAAGCATACGCTACCGTCTCTCCCTCGCTCTACGAGAGCACAAACGATCCACTCGCCGTTACGCTTCCCTACGGAGAAGGCACGATCAGTGCCATCGGCTTTGATATCGGCTCACAATACCTGTCGGGTACGCAGTATCTGCACCGCACCCTGATCAGCCGTATGGCAAACGAGCTGTATACGCCTACCGTGCGCATAGAATCCGCTACGGGACTTTTGGAGCTTGTGCCTCTTGAGAAGGACGGCCGTCTCTATATCCAGCTGATCAATGCCGGCGGCAACCACGCCAACCAAGACATGATCTCCGACGACGTGCTGCCACCCGTGTGCGATATTTGCCTTTCCCTTTCCACGAAAGAAAAGCCAACCGCCCTTGTACTTCAGCCCGAGGGGCGTACACTCCCCTTTACGTGGCGTGACGGCCGTGCGTACGTAGAGCTGCCCCGCCTTGATATTCATGCCATCATCGAAATCGTCCCCTAATCCAAGCCATTGCCAAGGCTATCACGGACGTATTAACAAACGATTGATCCCCCTTGGGGTTCAAAATAATTTTTCAAATTGTTCGGAGGTAATGAACTATGAAAAAAATCCAAATGAAGACGCCGCTTGTCGAAATGGACGGCGACGAAATGACACGTATTCTTTGGCAGATGATCAAGGACGAGCTGCTGCTCCCCTTCGTTGAGCTGAAGACCGAGTACTACGACCTGGGACTTCCCGAGCGTGAGCGCACCAAGGACAAGGTCACCTTTGACAGTGCGTATGCCACACAGAAGTACGGCGTTGCCGTTAAGTGTGCCACCATCACGCCCAACAAGCAGCGCGTGGAGGAATACAACCTCTCCGAAATGTGGAAGAGCCCCAACGGCACCATCCGCGCCATTCTTGACGGTACGGTGTTCCGTGCCCCCATTCTGATCGATTCCATCAAGCCCGCCGTGCGCAACTGGAAAAAGCCCATCACCATTGCCCGTCACGCTTACGGCGACGTGTACAAGGCAACCGAGCACCGTGTGCCCTGCCCCGGTAAGGCTGAGCTGGTATTCACGGGCGAGGACGGAAGCGAGTTCCGTGAGACAATCTACGATTTTGAGTGCGGCGGTGTGCTGCAGGGACAGTACAATAAGGATTCCTCTATCGAATCCTTTGCCCGCTCCTGCTTCCAGTACGCCATCGACACCAAGCAGGATCTGTGGTTTGCCACCAAGGACACCATCTCCAAGAAATATGACCAAACCTTCAAGCTGACCTTCCAGGCCATCTTTGATCGGGAATACAAGAAAAAGTTTGACGAGCTGGGCATCACCTATTTCTACACCCTCATTGACGATGCCGTGGCACGTGTCATCCGCTCCGAGGGCGGCTACATCTGGGCCTGCAAGAACTATGACGGCGACGTCATGTCCGATATGGTCTCCACCGCCTTTGGCTCTCTTGCCATGATGACCTCGGTGCTTGTCTCCCCCGACGGCAAGTATGAATATGAGGCCGCTCACGGTACGGTCACCCGCCACTACTATCGCTACCTCAAGGGTGAGGAGACGTCCACCAACCCCATCGCCACCATCTTTGCATGGTCGGGCGCACTTCGCAAGAGAGGCGAGCTTGATGACCTTTCCGAGCTTGTGGACTTTGCCGATAAGCTGGAGGCCGCCTGCATCAAGACCCTGGATGACGGCATCATGACCAAGGACCTTGTCGGCCTTGTCAGCGAGGGCTACACCGCCACCGCCGTCAACTCCATCGATTTCATTCACGCCATTCGTGAACGCTTGGAAAAGAGCCTGTAAAAATCAATCAATATTACCCCGTAAAGAGCACAAGTCCGTTTTTAACGGACTTGTGCTCCATGGCGGGGCGTCTTACAAAAAACGGCTGTTCAAGACCTGCGGTCTTGAACAGCCGTTTTTCATGTGTAGAGCTTTTCGCCTTGCGGTGCTTACACCTTAGAGTAAGCAGCCTCGTCGCAGATCAGCGTAACGTCGGGGTGGATGCAAAGCAGAGAGGCGGGGCAGGTAGTGGTGATCTTGCCTGCCAGCATAGCGCGAACAGCGTCTGCCTTACCCTCACCGCTGGCGAGGATCACGATCTTGCGAGCCTTAAACACACTGTGGATACCCATGGTGAGTGCCTGCTTCGGAACCTCATCCATAGAAGAGAAGAAGCGGGAGTTAGCCTCGATGGTGTTGGCCGTAAGGTCGGTCAGGTGCGTATCGGGAATCAAACCGTTGGCATCTGGCTCGTTGAAGCCGATGTGACCGTTTCTGCCAATACCCAAAACCTGAATATCGATACCGCCAAGGGCATCGATCTTAGCCTCATAGTCACGGCAGAAGGTGTCGGGGTCGACAGCCGTACCGTCGGGCACGTTGGTGTTGGCCTTGTCGATATTGACGTGGTCAAACAGATGATAGTTCATAAAGTAGCGGTAGCTCTGATCGTTATCGGGCGTGATGGGATAGTACTCGTCAAGGTTCACACTGCTTACCTTGGAGAAGTCCAAGCCATTCTTCTCGTGCATAGCAACCAGCTCACGGTACATACCAATGGGGGTATCTCCCGTAGCAAGTCCCAAAACGCAATCAGCCTTGTTCTGAATGACAGCAGCAAACTCCTTAGCTGCCAGAGCAGACATTTCCTCATAATTCTTTGTAACAATAACCTTCATATGATCCTCCTTGGCTTTCGCCGTACGTTATTTGGGGTATACCCATATATTTCCGCCTTTATTGTAGCATATTATGGTATCGGTGTCAAGTCCTGCAGAAAAACAGGAAGAAAATCCTACACCAAAACAGTCAAATAATCAACCAACTGCGGCAAGCACCTGCGCAAAATCTCGTGCAACGGGATAGCCCGTGCTCTCCAATATACGTCTTGACTGATGTCCTCCCTCCACAAGGATACAGTCTGCACCGATAGCCTCAGCCACCTGGGCGTCATGCACCGTGTCTCCGACAACCAAAACGTGCGCCTGCGCATGCTTCTCTCGCCAAGCCTCTGCCAGGGCGACCTTAGAATGGGCATGAATGGTGTCGAGTCCGCAGATCTCGTCAAACAGATCATACAGTGAAAGAGAGCGAAGCTGCTCCTCAAGCATACCCTGCTCGGTTGCCGACAGCAGCGTTTGAGCCATTCCCTGCTCCCGCCAATGTAACAGCAGAGAGACAGCCTCCCCCCGCACGGCGGCACGTGGAGAAAGGGCTTTATAGTTTTGCACCCATTCGGGAGCCAATACCTCATACGGCTCCTTGGCAAAATCAAAGCCAAGCCTTTGGTAATATTCCGAAATAGGAAAGCCAAATACCTCTCGGTAGCTTTCCCTATCGGGAATCACGGGTAAAGAGCGTTTGCTGAGCATAGCATTCACGGCCTCAATGCCGATTGCCACGTCGTCCAGCAGTGTCCCGTTGAAATCCCATAGTATATGCTGATATTTCATATTATCTTTCCTTTTACGCTTCATGAAAACAGGGCTGTCTCAAACGTATACTTGAGACAGCCCTATAAAATCTCACGGTATCTTTATGCGCCCGTATCCTCTTGATAGATACCCATCTGCGTCAACCATGCTCTGTACAGATTATGGAAGCCATAGCCCTCACCGAACTTCTCAGGATTGTACATCAAGGTATTCTCGGGAGAGTAATCCAGGCTTGACAGAACAAACCACTCCTCCAGCAGGCCAACACGCTGTGCGGCGGGTACGATCTCGTACTCGTCGGTAGGCAATCCCGTATTGGGATCAACGGCATATCTACCCTCGAAGAAAAGGGTCATCTCTGCCGTAGTATCGCATGCCATCATTTCGTCAAACATCGTCTTAGAGAAGGCATTCACCTTTTCCCACATGGCTCTGTTCACACTCTTCTCACCCTTGCTACCCATACGCAAGCCGAAGCCAAGGTCCAGTGCCAAGGAGAAGCTTCTGTTCTGCTGCTTCTCATAATCGTGGAGATTGTAAACGGGATCGCTCTCCAAGGGCAGCGTCAGCATTTCGTTACCGGTCTTTGCCTTGCTCATGAAGTAGGTGTTATCCTCGGTGGGACGAACGACCGTATAGGTCTCCCCGTCAGCACCCGTCTTCTCAACGAGCTTATAATTTTCGTCCTCAATGCCGTACAGGATCAGGTTGCGGAAATCGGCATTGGTGTTCAGATACGTAATGATCTTCATGCTGCGAGACACAGAAGAAGAGCTTGTGCTCACGCAGAACATATCGGAATAAAGGTCAGCCGTAGTCATGATCGGGCCTTGAACGGCAACCATCTCATACTGATCGCCATACTTCTCGACAAGCTCGGCACCGCCCTTTACGTAGCCAACGGCAAAGGGCTTGTTGGCATCGGCCTCGGTTCCGTAGTAGCCCGCTTCCTTATAGGCGGCAAGCTTCAGAGCCTCTTCCTTGAAGCCCTCATCGGTAAAGATGTTCTTTGCTACGTAGTACTGGTTCTTGGCCTTGTAGGTCAGCATAGGGTCATACGTGCTGCCAAGGATCGAGAAGGCATTGGTGGAGGATGCGTCTGCGTTATAGCCGAAATACTTAACGTTAAGCACGTCAAGCTCGCCCGTCATGGAATTCAGCGGAACGTATCCGTTCTCGTTTCTCTTAACCAAGGAGAGAAGCTCAGCTACCTCATCACAGGTCAAGGAGGTGAAGAGATCGGATTTGTAGAAGTTATCCCCTGCACGGTAGTTATACTTGGAAAGGATCTCCTTATTCAAAAGAAGGTATGTATACTCACCGATGGCGTGGTTGTTGGGAATACCGTACACACCGCCGTTGATCTCCTTGGAAACGGAAAGAAGCTCAGCGGGAATATACGACTTCAGCTGCTTAGACTCGCCCGAAAGCTCGTCATCCAGCATAGCCAATCTGCCGTCAGCCAAGAAATCGAAGAAGTTATCATAACCGCCAAGGTAGAAGATATCCACCTGATGCTCATCGATGGCGGGATAGAACAGCTCGGTTACGCCGTCTACCACCACAGTTTGAGCCTCGGTCTCTGCCGTATCGGTGGGTGCAGCCGTTGCCTCGCCGCGCTTGATGGCCTCACGCAGAGCCGCTGCAGCCTCTTCTCTTGCCAGCTTGGCATCGTCGGTCTTCTGGAAGGCTTCCTTCAGAGCGGCATAATACTGGTCAGCCGTAAAGTAATGAAGCTCGATAGCAGCCTTGAACTTGGACTTGGTAATTCTGTTCACGGCCGTCTCAATAGCCTCTTTCTGATCGTCAGTGACCTCTTTCTCACACATCAGATACATAGAAAGCGTTACCGTGCTTTCGGAAGCTTTCTTGGTAATCTCCTGGTTCAGCTCCTCGTCTGTTTTCTGCTTACAGCCAACCAAACCGACCGACAAGAGCATGATCACACTCAAAAGAAGGCATAAAAGTCTCTTATTCATTGTTTTCCTCCTTGGACATTTGGGCAGTCTTATGCCGCCACTTACCTATATACTATATTATTTTACATGAAAAACGGAAAAATGTCAAGTGAATTTTTTGTGATAAAATCATTTTGTCGGCTTTTCCTCGATCTTTCTCTTTCGAACCGCAAAGAAAAGCAAGCAAGTTGCACAAAAGTGTTTTTACGCACTTGGAGCGAATGACGGTTTTTGTGTGAGTATCACACAAAAATGCCATAATTATTTATCAAAATTCACGATTTTCCTATGTCCAGGCTCAATCCAAAAAGCCCTTCAAATGGCGGGCACGGCTGGGGTGACGGAGCTTACGCAGGGCCTTAGCCTCGATCTGACGGATACGCTCACGGGTGATGTCAAATTCCTTTCCCACCTCCTCAAGCGTTCTCGTTCTGCCGTCATACAGGCCGAAGCGAAGCTTGATCACGTGCTCCTCACGGGGCGTCAGCGTATGCAGCTCTCTCTCGATGACCTCACGCAAGATGGTAGCGGAGGCGGCATCGGCGGGAGCGGGCGTATCGTCATCGGGAATGAAGTCGCCAAGGTGGCTGTCCTCCTCCTCACCGATCGGTGTTTCCAAGGAAACGGGGTCCTGTGCGATCTTCATGATCTCACGCACCTTCTCGGCACTCATACCCATCTTTTCGGCAAGCTCGTCTGCCGTAGCCTCTCTGCCAAGCTCCTGCAGCATTTGTCTGGTATAGCGGGACACCTTGTGAATGGTCTCCACCATATGAACGGGGATACGAATGGTTCTCGCCTGATCGGCAATGGCACGGGTGATCGCCTGACGGATCCACCACGTGGCATAGGTAGAAAACTTGTAGCCCTTGCTGTAATCGAATTTATCCACGGCCTTCATCAGACCCAAGTTACCCTCCTGGATCAGATCCAAGAAGAACATGCCCTTTCCAACGTAACGCTTGGCAATCGATACGACCAAGCGGAGGTTGGCCTCCACCAGCTCGTTCTTAGCCTGGCTCTTCTGCTCCTCATCGTCGCTGTTGGTCATGATCTCGGCAAGCTCGCGCTCACGATCCGCCGTCAGAAGCGGCACACGGCCGATCTCCTTCAAATACATGCGCACGGGGTCATCAATGGCAAGACCCTCCTGCTCCAGTATCTTTTCCATGTTCTCGCCTGCGCCGAAGGACTCGACCTCAGACTCGATCTCGTTCATTTCGCTGTTGGAGATTTCGTCCGGCAACGGAATGCCGTTGTCCTCCAGCGTCTCATACAGCTTGTCCAAGCGATCCATGTCGTAATCCAGCTCCTCGACCATCTCATCAAGATCGCTTGTGGACAGACCGCCCTTCTTTCCCTTTTCGATGAGGGCGTTGACGTCAAGCTCCTTTTTCTCCTTTTCCCTGACCTCTCCCTCTTCTGCATCGAATTCCTTTACGGTATCCTTCTGCTCAGCATCCATCGTTGTTTCCAATTCCTTTTCCGAAAGCTCCATCATGTTACCTCTGGGCCGCTGCCCTTCCTTTATTTTTCATTTTTCTTTTGCTTCATCTGATTGGCCTTTTGCCGCTTCAGCTCTAAGATCGACATCACGTCGCGTGTATCTCTGCCCTTTTCCTCCTTGAGGTTGGCAATGTTGACACGCAAGACCTCGATATCGTTTTTGGAATACGAGCGTCTTGTCTGCTCGATCTGTTCAAGGCGGCCAAGCTCGTCCACCGTAAAGAACTGTGCCAAGAGCGCCTTGGAGTATCCCCCGTCGCTCTTTTCCAGCTCGCACAGCGTTTGGAACACCCGCCTGCCGAACTCGGTGGAGAAATCCTCTGCCGAAAGCCCGTCAAGCCCTTCGGCCGCTACGTGCCTCAGCTGCTCAAACACCAGCATCAGTCCAAGCACCGCTTCCTCTGCGGCACTCGCCTTAATATGCTTGGCGGCATCTCGGTTGACGTGATCGTTCAAGCCCTTAAGCTGCATCTGTGCGTCATTGCTCAGCTTTTTCTTCTGCTCTCGCCTCATTTTACTGCGAATGCGTGACACGTCACCCGCCAGCACCTGCGGCGTCAGCCCCAGCCGCTCGGCGGCATAGGCGATATGCACCTCTCGCTCCACGGCCGAGGACGAGGCGGCAATAATGGCGCAGATGGCTGAGGAGGCCTTGATCTTTTCCTCGGGAACGCTGATATCATGCCCCATAAGCACCTTGTCTACACGGTAGGCAAAGCCGCTCTTACTGTCACGCAGCATGTCACGGAAGGCATCGGCGCCGAATTTTTTGATAAACTCATCAGGGTCCTTTGCCCCCTCCAGCTTCAGCACACGGACGTCCACGCCCACCTCACCAAGCAGCCGCATGGCCTTGTCGGACGCCGTTTGTCCCGCACTGTCGGAATCGTATGTAATCACGACCTTCTTGGTGTATTTGGCAAAGATCCTCGCCTGCTCGGGGGTGATGGCCGTGCCAAGCGTTGCCACCGCATTCTCAAAGCCTGCGGCGTGCAGGGCGATCACATCCATATAGCCCTCGCAAAGCAGCATCTGCTCTGCGGCATTGTTTTTGGCGTAATTGAGAGCAAACAAATGTCTGCTCTTCTTAAAGGCGGGGGTATCCGAGGTATTCAGATACTTTGGCTTTGAATCGTCCATCACACGTCCGCCAAACGCCACCACGTTGCCCGCCGTATCGATAATGGGAAAGATCACTCGGTTGCGGAAATAATCGTACAGTCTTCCCGTTTTCTGACTGCGTCCGCACAGAAAGCCCGTTACCATCTCGTCGTCGGTAAAGCCGAGGGAGCGCAGATGATTGGTCAAGAGCCAGGCATTGTTGGGGGAATATCCCAAGCCAAAGCGGCGCACCGTAGCCATGCTCAGCCCTCTCTCTACCGTCAGATAGTGCAACGCCTCCTTGCCGTACGTCTCGTTCATCAGCTGATCGCGGAAGAACTTGGCTGCTTCCAAATTCATCTGTAGCACCCGCTTGCGTGTGACCGAGGATGCACCGCCATTCTGCTCGTCCTCCTCGGGGATATCCACGCCGATGCGCTGTGCCAGCACACGGACCGCATCCACGTACTCAAGATTTTCAATGCGCATCATGAAGGAGATGGCATCGCCCCCCGCTCCGCAGCCAAAGCAATAGAAGCTGTGTGTGGAGGGAAAGACCGTAAAGGACGGTGTGCGCTCGCTGTGGAAGGGGCAAAGGCCGTTATAATTGCTCCCCGCTCTCTTCAATGTGACGTAAGACCCGATGACCTGTTCAATATCGTTACGGTATACGATCTCGTCAACAATCTGTCTCGGTATCATGTATGCACCCCTCTCCACACCTTGGGAATATGTAGCTCGGAGTAGCACTCGATGGCATAGCGATCCGTCATACCCGACAGAAAATCGCACACGCAACGCTCCACGCCCTCCTCCTCGCAGTTGTCTCGGTACAGGCGGGGCATCTCGTCAGGATGCTTGACGTAATGCTCAAAGAGACGGACAAGAAGCTCTCTCGCCTTGCCCTCCTCGCCCTTGGCAACAGGGTTGCGGTACACGTGCTCAAACAAGAAATCCCGCAAGGCATTCATCGCCACGGCGACCTCCTCCTCCAGCACGATCTCATTTTTGTCGGTGCTTGCGTGAATGATCGAGGTCACCAGCGTGTTGATGCGCTGAGAATGTCCCTCGCCCAGTGTGTTACGTATCCATTGGGGAATGTCCGCCACGTTCAGAATGCCCGCACGTGAGGCATCGTCAATATCGTGATTGATATACGCGATGCGATCGGCATACTTAACGATCACGCCCTCCAACGTGCAAGCCATGCAGTCGCCCGTATGATTGACGATGCCGTCACGCACCTCATACGTCAAATTCAAGCCCTTGCCGCCCCGCTCCAAGCGGTCTACCACACGCAGGCTTTGGCGGTAATGGGAAAACTCGGGGTCAAAGCATTCCCGCATCGCCATCTCGCCCGCATGGCCAAAGGGCGTGTGCCCGATATCGTGTCCCATAGCCGCCGCCTCGGTCAAATCCTCGTTGAGACGGAGCGCACGGGCTATGATGCGTGCGATCTGCGCCACCTCCAGGGTGTGCGTCATGCGTGTGCGGTAGTGATCCCCCACAGGTGCCAAGAACACCTGCGTCTTGTTCATCAGGCGTCGGAAGGATTGCGAATGGATGATACGGTCACGGTCTCGCTGAAACTCCGTACGGTTCTCACACGGCACGTACGGATGCTCCCGCCCCTTGGTGTTCGAGGTCAAAAACGCATACGGTGAAAGCGTGCTTCTTTCACGCTCCAAAAATACGTCACGGATACAACCTGCCATACTGTCCCTCCTATCCCGTTACTTTTTTAATGTATCAATAATATACGAAAAAAAATGCCATTATACTTTTTTTGACACCATTTTTCTTGCATTTCGTGCATTTGCACAAGGTTTTCTCAAAACATTTTGCGTTTTTGTCAAAATCGATACGGAATTTTTTCAAAAAAGCGTAGAAAAAAACACAAATTTCTGTTACAATACTTATATACGAAACGGCAAGAAAGGACGGTGACACACGGTGAAAACCTACACAACCGCACAGTATCATTCCGACACGCCCTGTGTCATCGCACTGGGGTGCTTTGACGGTGTTCACAAGGGGCATGCGGCCGTCATACGGGAAGCGGTACGCATCGCCAAGGAAACGGGCGTGCAAAGTGCCGTATGGACCTTTGAGGAGCCGCCCCGCAATTTCTTCTCTCCGGGGCTTTCCCCACGCATCACCGACACCGCAGAAAAAAAGAGGCTCGTGCGTCGTCTCGGCGTAGACATTTTGGTCTGTATTCCCTTCGACCTTGCCACGGGCAACCTCTCGCCCGAAGCGTTTTTTGATATGCTGTGCGGCAAGCTGTGCGCCTCGCACATCGTTTGCGGCTTCAATTATTCCTTCGGCAAGGGCGGTGCGGGCAACGAAGCCCTGCTCCGCTCGCTGTGCGAGCGGGCGCACGTCGGCTTCTCCTGCGTCGGCCCCGTCGTGCTGGACGGCGAGACGGTCAGCTCCACCGCCGTGCGCACCGCCGTGGAGGCGGGCGACACGGAAAAGGCCGCAAGGCTGCTCGATCGCCCCTATGCCATCAATACCATCGTTATCGACGGGCAGAAGCTGGCACGCCGCCTGGGCTTTCCCACAGTCAATCAGGTGTTTGAGCGTGGCATTCTCATTCCTCGCCGAGGCGTGTATGTCACGCGGGTGCATATCGGCTCACGCTGCTATGACGGTGTGACCAACGTGGGCATGCGCCCCACCGTGGGCGGAACGCTCCTGTGCGCCGAAACGCACATTCTCGGCTTCTCGGGCAATCTCTACGGCAAGCGGGTTCGTGTTGATTTTTTACATTTTCTCCGTCCCGAAACCGCCTTCTCCTCGGTGGAAAAGCTCGCCGATCAGGTGCGTCAAGATATTGAAACCGCCAAGATATTCTTAAAGCAAAACAAATCCGGCAAATAAAAAAATTCCGCAGAATTCTCTGCGGAATTTTTTTATTTATTCCTCGGTCGCCACAATGGCAATGCCAAGCTCGCCAAGAGCGTTGGGATCGGGAGCGGAGGGGCAGCGTGTCATCAGCTCAGAGGCGTTCTGCACCTTCGGGAAGGCGATCACGTCTCGAATATCCTCAAGACCGAGCATCAGCGTCACCAAACGGTCAAAGCCGAAGGCAAGTCCGCCGTGCGGCGGCACGCCGTAACGGAAGGCATCCAAGAGATATCCAAACTTCTCCTGCGCCTCTTCCTCGCTCATACCGAGCGTAGCAAACATATGCGACTGCACGGCAGGGTCATGGATACGGATCGAGCCGCCGCCAAGCTCGGTACCGTTCAGCACGATATCGTAGGCCTTGGCACGCACTCTGCCGGGATCGCTGTCAAGATACGGCAGGTCCTCGTCCATGGGAGCGGTAAAGGGGTGGTGCATAGCGTAGAAGCGTCCGTCCTCCTCGCTGTATTCGAGCAACGGGAATTCGGTCACCCACAAGAACTTGAAATCCATGGGATCAAGCAGACCCATACGCTTAGCGCACTCACAGCGAAGCGCACCCAGCGAATCGAACACCACCTTGTTCTTATCGGCCACAATGAGGATCAGGTCGCCCTTCTCTGCGCCCATTCTCTCCTTGATCGCCTCATTCTCGGCCTCGGAAAGGAACTTGGCGTACGACGAGGAGATATCCCCCGTTTCAGCCCATTTCAGCCATGCCAAGCCACGGGCACGGTAGCTCTTAACAAACTCAACGAGCGAATCGATCTCCTTTCGGGAGAACTTAGCACCGCCCTTGACGTTGATGGCACGTACCGAGCCACCCGCAGCAACGGCACCCGCAAACACCTTAAATTCCGTGTTGGCAACGAGATCGGAGAGGTTGACCAGCTCAAAGCCAAAGCGGATATCGGGCTTGTCCGAGCCAAAGCGCTCCATCGCCTCGGCATACGGCATACGAATGAAGTCCTCCTTCATATCGATGCCCATGTACTCACGGAACAGCCTCTTCAAGAAGCCCTCGTGCATACGCATCACGTCATCCGCCATCACAAAGGACATTTCGGTATCGATCTGCGTAAACTCAGGCTGACGGTCTGCTCTGAGGTCCTCGTCACGGAAGCAACGAGCAATCTGGAAATAGCGGTCGAAGCCCGACACCATCAAAAGCTGTTTGTACAGCTGAGGCGACTGGGGCAACGCATAGAACATACCCTTATGCACACGGCTGGGCACCAAATAGTCACGTGCGCCCTCGGGCGTGGGCTTGCAGAGGTTGGGGGTTTCAATATCGAGGAAGCCGTTCTCCGCATAGTAGTCACGGGCGATCTTGCCAATGCGGGAGCGAGCCATGATGTTGCGCTGCATGTCGGGGCGGCGCAGGTCGAGATAACGATGCTTGAGGCGCAGCTCGGAGTTTACGTTGCTGTTCTCCACGATCTCAAAGGGGGGCGTTGCCGCCGAGGAGATGACCTTAAACTCGTCCACCGCAATTTCGATCTCACCCGTAGGGAGATTGCGATTGACTGCGCCCTCGCCACGGGCACGCACCACACCCTTGGCGCACAGCACGTATTCGGCACGCACGCCGAAGGCTGTGTCAAAGATGGCACGGTCGGTGGCATCGTCGAAGGCAAGCTGAACAATGCCCGAGCGGTCACGCAGGTCAATAAAGATCAGAGATCCAAGGTCTCTCTGCTTCTGCGCCCAGCCCATCACGCACACGTGCTTGCCGATATCGGAAGCACTCAGCTCTGCGCAATAACACGTTCTTTTATCGTTGATCGTCAATAATTCTGCCATGGTTTTATCGCCTTTCTTTCAATGAGTATCAAAGGGGATTGCCGTCGTTGTCAAACAGCGGGAGCTTTTCGAGATAGATGATATCGTCACGGTTCTGCGCATCGCCCTCGGCAAGAATGGTCATTCTGCCGCAAACGATACCGCCCGCCTCGTCAACCAGCTGTTCAATGGCATGCAACGATTCGCCCGTAGAGATCACGTCGTCCACGATGAGAATACGCTTGCCACGCATCAGCTCGGCATCAGCGGTGTCGAGATAGAGTGTCTGCTCACGCTCGGTGGTAATGGAGCGCACCGTCACCTTCATCACACCCGTCATATAGAGCTTGGGTGCTTTTCTTGCAAGAAAATATTTTTGATTGCCTGCCAGGCGTGCCATTTCATGCACGAGCGGAATACCCTTGGCCTCGGCGGAGATCAGGTAATCATATTCGGGGGCACGGTCAAGCAGAGCCTTGGCGCAAGCCGTTGTCAGCTCGGGATCGCCGAAGATCACAAAGGCACCGATCTTCAGGCTGTCATTGAGACGGCAAAGGGGCAATGCTCTGTTCACGCCCGCAATACACATGGGGTAAGATTGCTGTTTCATTGTCACATCTCCTGTCGAAAAAATTTGCACATACATATATATTATACAACATATTTTCAAAATGTCAATGGCCGGGGCGTCAAATGACAGGGATTTGAAAAATATTTTTTAGCGGTACGGCGTGCTTGTGAGGCTTGCATGAAAAAAACGGGAGGCGAAGCGCACGAGCCTGCGTCATTCTGAGCGAAGGGCGTAGCCCGTAGTCGAAGCCCGTAAGGGCTATCTCGCAGGATATCGTTCCTTCCCGCCCGAGATTCCAAACGACGTCACCCGTCGTTCGATCTTCGCTCGCAATCTGCTCGCTCAGATTTCGACTCCGCTTCGCTCCGCTCAGAATGACGCGGGCGGGAAGCAAATGCGGGAAGCGGAATGTTGCACCCCTGCGTCATTCTGAGCGAAGGACGCAGTCCGTAGTCGAAGCCCGTAAGGGCGCATGCTTGCCTGCAAGCATGCGAATCTCGCAGGATATCGATTCTTTCCGCCCGAGATTCCAAACGACGTCACCCGTCGTTTGATCTTCGCTCGCAATCTGCTCGCTCAGATTTCGACTCCGCTTCGCTCCGCTCAGAATGACGCGGGCGGGAAGCAAATGCGGCGGGCGTTCGCAGAACGCCCCTACGGTCATATTTTCAAGATCATCTGTATCCCTTACGTTTCGTTTTCCGCCGCAGGCAGGGGTTACACGATGGGCATCTGCCCGTAAGCGAAGCGCACGAGCCCTGCGTCATTCTGAGCGAAGGGCGTAGCCCGTAGTCGAAGCCCGTAAGGGCGCATGCTTGCCTGCAAGCATGCGAATCTCGCAGGGTATCGTTCCTTCCCGCCCGAGATTCCAAAC
The DNA here is from genome assembly GCA_015063655.1 of Oscillospiraceae bacterium. GTDB lineage: Bacteria > Bacillota > Clostridia > Oscillospirales > CAG-272 > HGM12713. The sequence continues at coordinate 6,895 of SVTU01000004.1, read as the reverse complement.
GACGTTGTCCGTCGTTTGATCTTCGCTCGCAATCTGCTCGCTCAGATTTCGACTCCGCTTTGCTCCGCTCAGAATGACGCGGGGGCGGGGTACACAAAAAGCCGAGGGCTGTTTTCACAGCCCTCGGCAAAGGTTTTGGCTTTACCTTATTCGATATCGGGTGTACCGCCACCCAAATAGTCGGAAAGGTGTACACTCCTCACCTTCTCGGTTCCATCGTTGGCCTCAACGGACAACGTGATCACGTCACGGGAGGAAAGAGCGATAAGCTCACTCATGGGTGCCATGTAAATCTTTTTCATATTCTCTTACCTCCTTCTTAGTTTGCCGCAACGGCGCTCACAAAGGCACCCTCGGCATCGTAGGTAATGGTGTATGCCGTGCCATAGGTCGTCTCACTCTCGATCACGATGTAAGGTCTGACCGTAAAGATAACCTCAGAGCCTGCATCGGCAATCAACTCAATAGCGGTGTAATACTTACCGTAATCAGCCTGGATCTTAGCGATCTGACCGTCGCCGCCCTTGGCATTCAGCGACTTGTATACGGTGGTGGAGCTACCAAGCTCAACCCAAATGTCGCCAACCTTGATCTCATAGCCTGCCGTGGTAGCGCCCAGGTTGAAGATCTCGGAAGCCAAACGAATGGTGTACTCGCCCTCAACCACGTCGGTTTCCTGAACGAAGGACATTTCGATATCCTTAAAGGACTTCTTAGCAACGTTCCAAGCAGCAGCAGGAACGGCAATATCGCCCTCAAGCTCTACCCAGTTGGTGTAGGCCTCATAATCAGCACCAACGTAACGGCAGTCATAAATAATGGAACCAACGCTATTATGACGTGATGTATAGAACTCCCCGTCGGTTAGCGTCGAGCCATTCAATGTTCCTGCAAATACACAATCCGTCACCGTCATAGCTTTAGACTCATTAACGCCCACCAAAACACCGAATGCAGTATGAGAAGCATTCTGATTTGCTTTTGTTAACGTACCGGCATAGATACAGTTGGTAATCGAGCAAGCACCGAGATTGCTGGAGTTTCCGCCGACAAAGCCAACCAAACCGCCAACGCCATAGGTGCCCGTTACGTAAGCATCGGAATACACATTGTCAATCTTAGTACCGCTGTTGGCACGGCTAACGAGAGAACCGTTACCTTGATAGTTGCTAGAGGAATACCAGTTAATAAAGGTGGAATTAATAACGGCAAAATTCTTTAAGGTTGCACCGCTCGTTCCGCCAAAAAGACCGTTGTCACGACCGGCTGTCCATCCTTGACCGGATTTTGTTGCTGTTTTTCCATCAAACGTAGTATAAGAAACCGTTACGCTTCCGGGACATCCTACGTCAGCAGAGTCCCATTTGGCGGGACTGAACACACCGGAAATATATTTTCCGTCACCGTCAAAAATACCGGAGAACGGTAGCAACTGAATGTTATTATGACCAATCGGAATCCACTCGTACAGACCCGTGGTATCCTTCGTCCAGGTGCTGGCATCACCCTCGTTGAGAACAATATTCACACCGAGCTTAACGGTAATCTGGTTGGAAACAGAAGTAACATACCACTCGCTCGACTTTGCATTACTAGCTTCCCCCGGCTTAGTGCCTTTATCCACTCTTGCAATATCAGCAAAGGGCTGTGCGGCAACGGCAATGATCTCGCCGTCGTCAATCACGCTGTCAGCATCGGCATCATGCCAGCCCTTACCCTCTCCGTTCACCAGGTTACGGAAGCCGATAAACGCCTCGGCGCTGTTCAGCGTATAGGTCTTGACAGTTGCCTTGCCGTTAGCGTCTACGGTAAACCAACCGTACATATTGTCATCGGTAGCCTGTGAGGCTTCATAGAGATCATAGGAATTCATATCCAAGCCCTGATACAGCGTATAGGGCTTAGTGGGCACGATACCACCAAACAGATTATTGGTAGTCTGCGTCCAATCGCTGTAATCAGCATCATTATAAAGTGTCTTACCATTAATAATGGCCTGACAATTCTTTATATAAGCCAACTTGCTATTAGCAACACCGATATGTTCCTTACCGCTGTTCCACAACTTTGTATTGCCTTTAAGATCACCTGCGAACAGATTATCCTCAATATAACAATAAACGCCCTCAATACATCCTACCATCAAGGCAAAACCGCCGGAACGGTTTGTATTGGTAGTTTCCTTTACCAAAGTGCCCGTAAACACACAATTCTTTACATAATTACAATCCAACGAGTTCGACTGGTTCGTATAAGACTTATTGGCATAACCAACGATAGCACCGGTACCCCACAAGCCGTTTACATACGCATCAGAATAGATATTCTCAATCGTTACTTTGCCTGTAATACGGGTACAAACAGAGGAGTTGCCCTGGAAATCTGTCCCCCCCTTACCGGCATTGATAAAGGCAGAATTGATAATGGAGAAGTTCTTAATCACAGCACCGTTAGATGCATGGAAGAAGAAACCGTTGTCACGTCCATCCGCAGGAACACCTTTTGCACCTACTGCCTTGTACTGTGTATTATTAGACCACTTGGAATTACTGAACACACCGGAAATGTAATGGTCCTGTCCGTCAAAGGTTCCCTGGAAGGTCAAGTTAACGGACGAAGTACCGGAGCCCGAGCCCTTATCGTGTCCAATCGGAACCCACTCGTAAAGACCGGTGGTTTCCTTGGTCCACGTGTCGGCGTCACCTTGGTTGATCACAAGATTCTTGCCAAGCTTAATCGTCTTGCCCGTAAATCTCTGGGCAGGAACAGCAGCGGTGGTTTCCGTGCTCGTTGACGAATCCACGTAAGTTACTTTAGCCGCACCGTTTACCAGGTTGGCAAAGCCCATGAATTCATCAGCCTTTGTTAACGTGTATTCGGTAGCGTCAACGTAGGTCAAGGTACCAGTACCGTCAGCGCTCACGAACCACGAATAATCGGGCGTACCGTCATATACGCTAACGGTAGCCGCATCCACAGTAGTATCTACTGCGGGCTCATGGTCAGCTGCAACGACCATGATGCCTGCTGTCGCTACGAGGCTCAAGACCATCAAAGCAGACAGCAGAAACGATAAAAATCGCTTCATGTTTTTTCCTCCTATTCAATTTTGGATATATTTTGGTGCCTCGCACCTTGGGGATAAATATATTATAAACTGCACGTTCTCGGCAACGCTCCCTTGCCTATTGGGGTAGGCCGTTGCGTTTGCTCACTCGCCTCTTGGGGGGAAGCGGGTTATTCTTGCCCCTTGGGGGGGAGCAAGCGTGTATGAGCTGTTGGGGCAGATCATACGGCACGCAACACGGGCACATTGTCATGCGTAGCAGATTATCTTCACAGTCTCCTTTCTGCTTTGCCGTGATAGCGACAAAGCGGGGGCATTCGCCCTTTTTTTCCGTACGGAAAAAGGCATACCTATACAAGTATACAGATACATTGTACCACAAGTCCCCGTGTTTGGCAATACCTATTTTCCATTTTTTCCTTTTTTGTGCATTTTGACAGTATTTTATGGAAGGAATGGGGCGGTGGGCGCACGAGCCGTAAGCGGAGCGCACGAGTCGCAACGTTTGCGAAGCAAACTTGCCCGTAAGCGAAGCGCACGAGCCGTAAGCGGAGCGCACGAGTCGCAACGCTTGCGAATGAGCTTTTTCGCTGCGTCATCCTGAGCTTGTCGAAATCCGAGCGAGCGTCAGCGACCGAGGATCAAACGACGGGTGACGTCGTTTGGGATCTCGGCGAAAAAGGGTGTAGTACATTGCCTGCGAGATTCGAACGATTGCAAGACAATCGTTCGCCCTACGGGCTTCGACTACGGACTACGTCCTCCGCTCAGAATGACGCAGGAGGGGCGTACCCGCTCGCTCCGTAAGCCGAAGGCGCACGACCGATCAAAACATTTATTTCGATTTTATCCTCTTTTGGTGATTGACAGATTGCTTTCTTTATGTTATAATAATATTTGTGTGTTTTTCGCTTGCGAAAAGCCCTCTGCCCCGTGGCGGTGCGACCGAATCGCCACCTTTCGTATCAAAATACAACCGCCTTGGCCGCTTCGGTTTGGCACAAGGTCTATGGAGGAAAACTGTGAAAAATCAAATGAAGCTTCGCTCGGGTGCTACCATTCCCGAGATCACCCGCCGTGAGGCAGACAAGCGTGACTATCTGACCCGTGCCACGCTCTCCATGCTTCACCTGATGCCCTCGGGCGACCCCGTGGCGTTCGAAACCGCCGCTGACGGCAAGATCATCTACTATTTCCACCCCGAGCGTGTGGTTGAGGCGCCGCCCGAGCTGTGGTATGCCCCCACCGCCCGCAAGGACACCTATACGCTGGAAAGCGGTACGGTGATCGAGCGCATGTCCGTGAAGCGTGCCGCTACCTGCGGCTACTACACCGAGGATCGCCTGCGTGCCATGCACTATGAGGTGATTGAAGAGCCAGTGGCGTTTACCTACAAGGCGGACAAGTCCGTTCTCTTTATGTACGACAAAAAGACCGCCAAGCGTATGCCCCTCATGTGCGTAAAGTGCGGCGGTGACGTTCGCTATAAGAAAAAGCTGTGCCGTGCCTGCTACGAGGAGGAGCTTGCCGTTCGCCGTGAGGAGGGCGACGCCCTGCGTGCCGCTCACTACGGCATGGACCCCCGCCGTGTGTTGTTCTTTGATTTGGAGCTGACGGGCTTTTACGATCATGACGAAATTCTCTCCATCACCATTGTGGACGGTGCGGGAGAGCTGGTGATGGATACTTTGGTGCGTCCCGTACATACCAAAAAATGGCCACGCACCGAGAAGATCCACGGCATCACGCCCGATATGGTGACCGAATCCCCCACCCTTGCCGAGCTGACGCCCCGCATCAAGGAGATCTTCGAGAACGCCGACAATCTCATTGCCTACGGCGTTTCCACCGACTACAGCCACATCAAAAAGATCTACGAAACAGACGAGGAGCGAGAGGCTCTGCACCAAAAGACCCGTTGCGCCGCCAACGAATTCGTGCGCTACGCCACCGAGCATCTGCCCGAGCAGGAGCATGCCTCCCTCATCGATGCCATGGAAGCGTTTTCCATTGAATGGCAGGGTGTTCCCCATTCCTCCACCGCCGACACCTACGCCTGCCGTGAGGTGTGGAACGTGCTGTTCCCCCATTACTACGCTTGACAAGAGGCTTGTATGAAGGAAATTATTTTATGTAAATACGGTGAGATCGTTCTCAAGGGTGCTAACAAAAAGAACTTTGAGGACATGCTCACCCGTGAGATCAAGAAGCGAGCCGCCGCCTACGGGCCCTTTGACGTGTATCGCTCGCAAAGCACCATCTATATTCAGCCCGAGGACGACACAGCCGACATGGACGGCATGTTTGAGGCGGCCAGACGGGTGTTTGGCATTGTAACGGTCAGCCGTGCCGCCGTGTGCGACAAGAGCATGGACAGCATTCGTGCCACGGCCCGTGCCTACCTGCCCGCCTTCCTTACGGGTAAAAAGACCTTTAAGGTGGAATCCAAGCGCTCCGACAAGGCCTTCCCCTTAGACTCTATGGCACTCTCCCGTGAAATTGGCGGAGAGGTACTGTCTGCCTGCCATTGGCTTCGTGTAGACGTGCATGAGCCCGACGTCACCGTTCGTGTGGAGATCCGTGAATATGGAGCTTACGTCTCAGCGGGTAGCTTCAAGGGCGCGGGCGGTATGCCCGTAGGCAGTAACGGCAAGGGACTTTTGCTGCTGTCGGGCGGCATTGACTCCCCCGTAGCGGGCTACATGCTGGCCAAACGGGGCGTGAAGATCGAAGCTGTTCATTTTGAATCCTTCCCCTACACCAGCGAGCGTGCCAAGGAAAAGGTGCTGGAGCTTGCCCGACTTGTGGCTGTGTACGCAGGCGATATACGTGTACACGTGGTGTCGCTGACGCACATTCAAGAGGAGCTTGTGAAGCACTGCCAGGAGGATTACTTTACGCTTCTGCTTCGCCGTTACATGATGGCGATCGCCGAGAAGATCGCCGCTCAGCGTGGCTGCGGTGCTCTCATCACGGGCGAGAGCGTGGGGCAGGTGGCCTCTCAGACCATGCAGGCCATCGGCGTGACCGATAACGCCGTCAGCATGCCCGTATTTCGCCCCTGCATCGGTATGGACAAGGAGGAGATCGTGCAGCTCTCCCGTGCCATCGGCACGTTTGAGACCTCGATCCTTCCCTATGAGGACTGCTGTACCGTCTTCACGCCCAAGCACCCCAAGACCCGTCCAGAGCTTGAAAAGGTGCTGGTAGAGGAGCGCAAGCTTGACTTTGACGCCCTCGTAGAGGAAGCTCTCGCCACTCTGACGACCGAATACATCGAAGCACAGTATTAAACTGTAGCGGCCGAGCGCACAAGCGCACTCGGCCGCCTATTTTTTTTCTAAATTATTATATAATGCTATTGAAATTTTTGGCAATATGCGGTATAATATTCTTTATAGAGATATTGACACGGAGGAAACACAGCATGAAGGATATTCGTATCGGTTTACTTGGCTTTGGTGCGATGGGCAAGGTGCATGCCTATGCCGTAGATACGCTTCCCTATTTTTACGGCTCGCTTCCCTTCCGTGCTCACGTCCGCTCGCTTTGCACCACCTCGCACGAGCGTGCACAGGGCATCGCCGAGCAATATGGCTTTGACGGGGCCGTGCGGTGTGAGGATGAGATGATAAACGATCCCGAGATCGACGTCGTGGATATCTGCACGCCGAATATATATCACTATGATACACTGCTGAAGGCCCTGCAAGCAGGCAAGCACGTGCTGTGCGAAAAGCCCCTGTGCGTAACGGCCGAGCAGGCCGCAGAGGTCGCCGACTTAGCAAAAGAGAGCGGTCTTGTGTGCGGCATGGTGTTCAACAATCG
>SVTU01000150.1 GCA_015063655.1 Oscillospiraceae bacterium | reverse complement strand
AGGCCCTGCAAGCAGGCAAGCACGTGCTGTGCGAAAAGCCCCTGTGCGTAACGGCCGAGCAGGCCGCAGAGGTCGCCGACTTAGCAAAAGAGAGCGGTCTTGTGTGCGGCATGGTGTTCAACAATCGCCACCTGCTCCCCATTCGCCGTGCCAAGGCTCTTATCGACGAGGGCAGGCTCGGGCGCATTCTTTCCTTCTCGTTTGAGTATTTTCATAACAGTGCGCTCTTCCCCGAGAAAAGCGCAGGCTGGAAGCAGGACAGGGACATATGCGGTGGCGGCGTGTGGTTTGATCTTGGCTCGCACATGGTCGATCTGCTCCACCATCTGTGCGGTGAGATCGAAACGGTGAGGGGTCTTTCTCAGATCGCCTTTCCCGAGCGTCTCGGCAGAAACGGTGAGCCGTGGCGCACCAACGCCGATGAGGCGTTCTATATGACAGCCGTGCTGAAAAACGGAGCGTGCGGAACGGTGACCGTCAGCAAGCTCCACTGCGGAACGAACGACGACCTGCGCCTATCGGTCTACGGCGAGCATGGGGCGATCCGTTTTTCATTGATGCAACCGAATTTTCTTGAGTTTTACGATGGCAAGGCAAACGACGCCCCCATGGGCGGTGAGCGAGGCTTTGTAGCCATCGAATGCGTGGGACGGTATGAAGCCCCCGGCGGCGGCTTCCCTGCCCCCAAGGCACCGTCCTCTTGGCTTCGCGGCCACGTGGAGAGCATGTACCGCTATCTTGACGCCGTATACCGTCACGCCACCCCCTCACCGAGCTTTGACGATGGTGCGTACGTGCAGGCCGTCCTGCAGGCGGCTTACCTCTCGGCCAAGGAAGACCGTACGGTAGCGGTATCCGAGGTGCTTGGCGCATGTGCAGGCAGACAGTAAGGAGGAAGGCTATGTCCATTTATATCATCGGTATCACGGGCCAGAGCGGAGCGGGAAAATCCTATTTTTCCGACATCCTGCGCCGACGTGGCATTCCCTGCATCGACGCCGATGGGGTGTATCACACCCTGCTCACCCCCGACGGCGACTGCACCAAGGCCTTGCGAGAGGTCTTTGGCGAGGGCGTGGTAGCCCCCGACGGTTCTCTTGACCGCAAGGCACTCGGTGCGATCGTGTTCTCCGACCCCGACAAGCTCACTCTGCTCAATCAAACCGTGCTTCCCATCGTGCTGTGCCACATTCGCACCATGATCCAAAGGGAAGAAGCAAAGGGTACAAGGACCATTGCCGTGGATGCCCCCACGCTCATCGAATCGGGCTTTGACCGTGAGTGCGATCTCGTTGTCAGCGTCACGGCCTCCCGCAAGAAGCGCATCGAGCGCATCATGCGGCGGGACGGCATCTCAAGCGAGGCGGCGGCCGCCAGAGTGGACGCACAGCCGAGCGAGGATTTTTACGCCGAGCATTCCCACTACGTGCTGGACAACGGCGAGCGTGCCGCCCTTTTTGAGACGGATGCTCTGTCGCTGTTGGATACCCTCAAGCTCTGAATTATCGAAAGGAACGATATGAACACAACGCTCAAACGAACCCTGATCATTCTGCTCATCGTTGCCATTTCCCTTGGCGTTGGCTTCACTGCCGACCTGATATGGGACAACATAGACCGTCGCTTACACCCCAGAAGCTATGAGGAGATCATTGCCGATGCCTCCCGTGAATTCGACGTTCCCGAGGAGATCATTTACGCCACCATCAAGGTGGAGAGCGGCTTTGACCCCGAGGCTGTCTCCTCGGCAGGTGCTGTGGGACTGATGCAGATGATGCCCGATACCTTTGAGGAGCTGACGGGTGTGTATCATCTGAACGAAAATCTCCCCACCTCGGCACTTAAGGACCCCGAGGTCAGTATACGCTACGGCACGTATTATCTATCCTATCTCTTCCGTTATTTCGATTACAATTGGGAGTATGCCTCCATCGCATACAATGCGGGAATGGGACGGTTAACACAATGGCTTCGTGACCCCGCATACACCGATGAGGAGGGCAACCTCAAAAAGATACCCTACCCCGAAACGAAAAGCTACATAAAGAAGATCAATCAAGCCATCGACACCTACCGTGACCTGTATGGCGAGGACATACTCAATACGGCCAAAACGCCGTAAGAACAGGAGAAGTATTATGGAAAAGCAAGCAACCGATCATCTGACCTATCAGAAAACCAATTTTTATGAGGCAGGCGATGCCGAGGCCGCCTATGCCTACGCCGAGGGCTACAAGGCCTTTCTCGATGCTGCCAAGACCGAGCGCGAGGCGGTGAGAACGGCGATTGCTCTGTGCGAGCAAAACGGCTTTACCGAATATCACCTGGGCGACCCCATTGCCGTGGGTGACAAAAAATATCTGAATAACCGAGGAAAAAATCTGTTTGTCTTCTCCGTGGGCAGTGAGGATCTCAGAGCGGGCATTCGCCTCACGGCGGCGCACGTAGACTCCCCCCGCCTCGACCTCAAGCAGTGTCCCCTCTATGAGGAGGGCGGCATGGCGTTCTTCAAGACGCACTATTACGGCGGTATCCGTAAGTATCAGTGGGTTGCCACGCCCCTTTCTCTGCACGGTGTGGTTGCTTTGGCTGACGGCCGCGTGGTGGATATCTGCATCGGAGAGGACGAGGGAGATCCGCAGTTCTATATCAACGACCTGCTCCCGCACCTTGGCCACAAGCAGGGTACAGCTCCGCTTGACCAGGCCATTGAGGGTGAAAAGCTCAATATCCTGGTGGGAAGCCGCCCGCTTGACGGGGAGACCGACGACCCCATCAAGAGACACGTGCTCTATCTGCTGAATGAAAAATACGGCATCACCGAGGAGGACTTCCTGTCTGCCGAGATCTCGGCAGTGCCTGCCGCCAAGGCCCGAGACATCGGCTTTGACCGCTCCTTGGTGGGTGCGTACGGACATGACGACCGTGTGTGCGCCTACCCTGCCCTGACGGCTCTGTTTGAGAGCGTGTCCTCTCCGCACACCACGCTGTGCATTTTGGCCG
>SVTU01000149.1 GCA_015063655.1 Oscillospiraceae bacterium | reverse complement strand
CCCGCCAAGCAGGGCTGGCAAAATAAAGGGGGCGAAGCCCTCGGTGGGCAGAGAGCCGTTTTTCAGATACAAAAGGCAGGAGACCGCCGTGGTGGGGAGCGTGACGCACAGGGCATTGGCCAGGACGTCCTGCGGGGTATCCTGCCATAGGGCCTGCATGCTAAGCACCAACAGAATGCCGCCGCCCGCCCCCAACAGACCGTTGACCAGTCCCGAGCCAAGGCCTGCCAGGGGAATGAGAAAAAAACGCTTCTCGATACGCATACTCTGACAAACTCCTTGTAAAAATACCAAAAATATTCTTGAAAAATAGGAAAGCTTGTGATATAATAACTGTGTATATGCATTAGTATGCCCGATGGGCGGACAAATATCCGTCCATCGTGACGAATAGACGTAAGGAGAGAGACAAAACATGGCACAAAAGAAAGCAACGCCCCAAAAGGGAAGAACCAATGCCACGGCAGGCCGCCCTCAGCAAAAGGGCGCACAGCAGAAGAAAAAGCCGATCTATCACGAGGAGCCGCCGAGAGCGGAGAAGAAGGAAAGAGGACTGTTTGCCAGCCTTGTTCCGTATCTTCTCATTGTTTTGGCCCTTATTCTCGGCATTTGTTTTGTTACGGTAAGCCTGCTTGAAATGGATGACGGCGTGGGTGTTCTCGGCAATGCCATTCAGGTATTGACCAGAGGCTTGCTCGGCGGAGCGGCCTTCCTGTTGCCCGCAGGGCTTTGCATCGTGGGTGTGCTGTGGATCTTACTGCACCTGCGCGAGAGGGACGTGGAGAACGGAAGCGAGGATGCTGAGTCCTTGGAGAGAATGCGCAAGCGCACCGTTCTCAACACCGTGTTTATCGGTGTTACGCTGCTTCTCGTGGGCATCCTGCTCGGCGTGTTCTCCGAGACCTGCGAGAGCCTGGAGATTGCCTATATGTGGGAGGACGGTGCTGAAAATCTGGTCAGCGGCGGTGTGCTTGGCGGGTTCTTTGCTTGGCTGCTTGTCACCTGCTTCAAGCGCGTGATCTCCATCATTTTGTTGGTGCTTGCCATTGCACTGCTCGTGATCCTGACCATCGGTCTGACACCCGACCGTATCGTATATTTGGTTCGTGAGAAGAAGCGTGAGCGTGAGGCACTGCGCCTTGAGGAGGAGGCCGAGCTGCTTGCACAGCAGCAGGCCGAGCAGCGTGAGGCGAGAAAGCATGCCAACCGCTTGGCAACGGTGGCCGCCGAGGAGGCGGTTGAGCGCAGGGCGGGCAAGAAGGCGTCCATGTCTGTGGATGATATGATCGAGGACGACGAGGATGACGAGGAGGAAGAGGAGACCGAGCAGCCTGCTGCCGAGGTCAAGCCTGCCACCGATGAGCATATTTACATAGGTCCCTCCCGTGAACAGCAGGATCGCACGGTCATCGTGCCGAAGACTGTTGATCCTGCCGTTGATGATCAGACGGTGGGTAAGGATTACGGCGGAGACCCCGATTTTGACGGAGCAGAATACGATGACTTGTCGGGTGTGATCGACGATGCGCTTGCCGTTGGTACGGCAAGCGGAACGCTGACCGTAGAGAACGAGGCCGATGCGGTCGATATGAGCGATGTAACCATCGGTGAGATGACGGCTGACGAGCTGCAGGAGGATATGTCGGCTGTAGCGCCTGCTACCGACGAGGAGGAGATTCCCGAGGTGGAGATGCCGTACGTCTTCCCGCCTGTGGATATGCTGACGATGAATCCTCACACCGAGCAGAATGACTATTCCGAGGAGCTGCAGGAGAACGCCAAGCGTCTTGTGGAGACCCTGAAGAGCTTCCGTATCGGTATCCGTGAGATCACGTATTCCCGTGGCCCCACGATCACTCGCTATGAGCTGAAGCCCGATGCGGGCATTCGTGTGCGCTCCATTGCCAATCTGGTGGACGATATTGCCCTGAATTTGGCGTCCTCGGGTGTGCGTATCGAGGCCCCCATTCCCAACAAGCCTGCGGTGGGCATCGAGGTGCCTAACCGTGAGCGTGCCACGGTGTATCTGCGAGATTTGATCGAATCGCCGAAGTTCAGCGAGGCCAAGAGCCGTTTGACGGCATGCTTGGGCATGGACGTTGGCGGCAACCCCATTTACTTTGACATTGCCAAGATGCCTCACCTGCTCATAGCGGGTGCTACGGGTATGGGTAAGTCGGTGTGCATCAACTGTGTCGTGGTCAGTTTGCTGTACAAGGCTAAGCCCAGTGAGCTGAAGCTGATCATGATCGATCCCAAGAAGGTTGAGTTTAATATTTACAAGGATATTCCGCATCTGTATGCTCCGATCGTGAGCGATCCCAAGAAGGCGGCAGGCGCCTTGGCCTCTGCCGTGGCCGAAATGGAGCGCCGCTTTGAGCTGATCGAGATGGAGGGCGTGCGTGACATTGGCGGCTACAATGCCGCCATCGAGGGTGATCCCACCAAGGAATACATGCCTCATATGGTCATCATTATTGATGAGCTTGCCGACCTGATGATGACAGCGCCCGACGAGGTTGAGTCCTGTATTTGCCGTCTGGCACAGAAGGCACGTGCGGCAGGTATTCATATCATCATCGGTACGCAGAGACCGTCTGTGGACGTTATCACGGGTCTGATCAAGGCCAACGTGCCGTCCCGTATCGCCTGCACGGTGGCTTCTCAGGTCGACTCCCGCACCATTCTTGACATTGCGGGCGCAGAAAAGCTGATCGGACGGGGAGACATGCTGTTTGCTCCCGTTGGTGCTTCCAAGCCCATGCGTGTGCAGGGTGCGTTTGTCGGTGAGGGTGAGATCGAAAAGATCATCAGCTTCATCAAGGCCAATAACTCGCAGGCCAAATTTAACGAGGCGTTTATCTCCCGCCTTGAGGAGGAGGCCGCCAAGTGCGGCACGGGCAAGAAGGGCGCTTCTGCCGCCGCTCCTGCGGAATCGTCGGGTGACGATGAGGGCGGCGACTCCAAGTTCCGTGATGCCGTGAAGCTGGCCATTGAGGAGGGAAAGATCTCTACGTCCTTGATGCAACGCCGTCTTGGCGTTGGCTATGGCAGAGCCGCTAAGATCA
>SVTU01000148.1 GCA_015063655.1 Oscillospiraceae bacterium | reverse complement strand
TCATTCTCGATCAGCACCAGCTTCTCACCTGCGTAAGCCTCATGGATCAGCTTATTGATCAGCGTGGTCTTGCCTGCCCCGAGAAAGCCCGATACAATGTCAATTTTTGTCATACGTGCATCCTTTCTTCACAAAGCTTTTATCAAAATTATTATAGCACGATTTGCCACGGCCGTCAATCATTCCAAGCGATCTTTTTCCCGAAAAACGCATTTTTTGTATACGCAGAGTGTCCCACTCGGATCGGCGGTTGCCAAAAATACCGTTCTGATCTTGTCGATCCCCCGCTCGTGCAGGGTGTTCACAAGCCACGTGCGAGTCAAGCCCACCGCCGACAGATTTTCCTCCATGATCTCACCGTCCAAAATGACGTTGGCAAGCAGAACGCTGTCCTTGGCCGATATATCCATATCCTGCGCACACACGGGTCGGTACTCTCCCTTGGGCAGGAAGCTCAGCTTGCCGTTTGGCTCCATGATCACGCTTTGCAGCTCCTGCAGGTCAAAATATCCGCCGTTGCGGCACATCATCAAAAACTCACTCAGATCCAGCTTGGTGCGTCGAAACGCCTCAAAGCGAAGCTCCCCGTCGGAGTACAGGATCTCGGGCTTTCCCTCCATGTTGCGGCGAAAGGCCGTAAAGCGTCCGCACAGTGCGGAAAAGGCAAGCACGCCAAGGCAATACACTACCATGGCGATCAGCGGCAGCAGCCAATTCTCCTGCGCTGTGGCCAGCTCCGCCGCAATCGACCCGATGGTAATACCGTTGACGTAATCAAACATGCTCAGCTGTGAGACCTGACGGTAGCCAAGAAGCCGTGTGATGGCGTACATCACCGCAATCGACAGCACGCTTGTCAGTATCACTCTCCAATATATCATACCCTTCCGCCTTTCCTGCTTTTTTGCTTATTGTGGGCAAAAGGGAGCGCGTTTATGCACGTTTTTCCAAAGAAAAAGGCTGTCGCCGAAGCGACAGCCCTTAGCCGTTTGACTTATGCCTTGTTAACAGAGCCGAACAGCTCCATCTTTTCCTTTACGGTTGCCTTGATGGCCTCTACGCCGGGAGCGAGAACCTTTCTGGGGTCAAATCCCTTTCCAACCAGATCCTTGCCCTCCTCAATGTAGGTGCGGGTAGCGGCAGCGAATGCCAGCTGGCACTCGGTATTGACGTTGATCTTAGCAACGCCAAGGGAGATAGCCTTCTTGATCATGTCGGCAGGAATGCCCGTACCGCCGTGAAGCACGAGGGGCATATCACCCGTCTGCTGCTGGATCGCATCCAGCGTCTCAAAGGAAAGACCTGCCCAATTTGCGGGATACTTTCCGTGAATGTTTCCGATACCTGCGGCAAGCATGGTAACGCCGAGATCAGCGATCATCTTGCACTCATTGGGGTCAGCGCACTCGCCCATACCGATCACGCCGTCCTCTTCACCGCCGATAGAGCCAACCTCTGCCTCAAGGGACATCCCCTTCTCGGCGCAAACCTTGATCAGCTCGGTGGTCTTGGCTACGTTCTCCTCGATGGGATAGTGAGAGCCGTCGAACATAATGGAAGAGAAGCCTGCCTCAATGCACTTGTAGCATGCGTCGTAAGAGCCGTGGTCGAGGTGAAGTGCAACGGGAACCGTGATCTTCAGCTCCTCAAGCATGCCGTTCACCATACCAACGATGGTCTTGTAGCCGCACATGTACTTACCTGCACCCTCGGATACACCGAGAATAACGGGAGAATTCAGCTCCTGTGCCGTTTGAAGGATAGCCTTGGTCCACTCCAAATTGTTAATATTGAACTGACCGACTGCGTACTTGCCTGCTTTTGCTTTGGTAAGCATTTCTTTTGCCGAAACCAACATTTTTTTATCTCCTTTGTTTTTCGTTCCATGATATATATCATTATACACCATTGTTTTGGAAAAATCAAGGGGCTATGCAAAGTTTTTCCCCCGCCGCAAAATAATTTACAAATCTCCTTGCAATGAGCATCAAGATTTGGTATAATGATTTTGTATAGTTTTGGTATCACCCGAAAGGAGAAACCCTATGAAACACAACGACGTCTCCTTGGAAGAGAATTTGAATATGTTATATCATGCCATGCAGGACAGCGGATACGATCCTGCCGTTCAGTTTTCCAATTTCATTTTGTCGGAGGACCCCACCTACATTCCCGATTGCGACAATGCCAGAGGCATCATCCGCCGCATGGACCGAGATGAGATCCTGCGCTTCTTTATCCGCTCCTACTTTGAAAAAACGGTATAACGGTGAAGCCTATGACAAAAAAGCGCACGCTGCGCCTTACGGCCCTGCTGCTTCTGACCGCCATGCTGCTTCTTCTATGCCCGTCGTCGGCACTGGCCGTGAGCTTTGAGGACGGTCTGCCCTCGCTCGGAGGGGCTTCCACCGTCTATTTTGCCACGCTGGACGGCTCACGGGTGCTGGCCAGAAAGGACAGCGGCAAGCGGATCGCCCCCTCCTCCACGGCCAAAATGATGGCAGGTCTTGTTGCCATTGAGCTGATCGGGGATCGTCTGCAAGAGCCCGTTACGGTAACGGACGCCATGCTCACGGGTGTGGAGGGCACCTATATGGAGCTTGCGGCGGGAGACACGCTGACCTATTACGATCTGCTGTGCGGTATGATATGCGGCGGCTACAATGACGCCGCTTACGTTCTCGCCCACGCCCTGTGCGGCAGTGCCGATGCCTTCGTAGAGCGCATGAACATTCGTGCGCTTGAGCTGGGTCTATCCGACACGGTCTACAAAAATCCCTCGGGCTATGACAAGAGCGGTATGTATACAACACTGACCGACGTGGTGCGCCTTGCCACCCATATGACGGGCGTGCCTCTGTATATGGAGATCAGCTCCCTTCCCCAATATACGGTACGCCTGATCGGCTCACAGCAGGAGATACGGGTGCATAACCGCAATGCCCTGTTCTCTCAGTTTTATCAGGCAGGCTACACCAACCGATATGCGGACGGTCTGATCGCAGGCATGACGGATGCGGGCTACTGCACCGTCACACTCATCACCATTCGGGGCATACGCTATCTTTGCGCCGTGATGGGGGCTACCAAGGTCAACG
>SVTU01000147.1 GCA_015063655.1 Oscillospiraceae bacterium | reverse complement strand
CGGTTTTGCACGCCCTGCTCCATCAGGCCGATCCGATCCTGCATATTCTTTTGAGCATCCCTTTGCTGATCAAGCAGCAGCTTACCTAAGGAGACCACGTTCTCACGCACAGCGCGTCCCATGGCCTCGGGAAGCTCCTTATTCATTTTGTCCACCTGCTCTCGCAGCTCCTCTATCTCCTTTTGCGAGGCGGTATGGGCGTGCTTCTGCTTGCCGAGGCGCAGCAAAAGAGCAACGGACAGAGAGGCAAAAGCAAGCGTCAGACCTAACAGAATGTATATCGGTAACATAGGGTATTCCTTTCTTTTGGACATTGTGCATCACGTATTACCTTTATTATATCGAAAAAAAACGGACTTGTCAAGGCGAACAAGCGTTCCGTCTCCCGTTGCTTGCTTCTCAAACGATCATCGGCATGCCGCATGGCATGCCGATGTCGCAATCATTCAATTCAGCTGAGAGGTATAGGCAAGAGCCGCCTCGGTGATGCCCGCAAAGTCGCCTGCGGCGATCTTCTTTTTATCCACGATCGCTCCGCCAACGCCGATGCCGCAAACACCTGCCGCCATATAATCCTTCAGATTCTTGTCGTCCACGCCGCCCACGGCGAGGAATTTGATGTGGGACAGGGGGGCCTTGACGTTCTTGATGTAGCCCACGCCGAGGTTGGCAACGGGAAACAGCTTCACAAAGTCCGCACCCGCCTTGTGTGCGAGCTGGATCTCGGTGGGGGTGAGTGCCCCGGGAATGGAAACCATACCAAGCTCACGTGTCTTGCGAATGACCTCCTCGCAGGCATCGGGAGAAATGATAAACCGTCCGCCCGCGCGGCATGTCAGCTCAACCTGCTTTTCGGTCAGCACCGTGCCCGAGCCGATCAGCATTCTGCCCGCAAAATGCTCGGCAAGCATTTTGACGTTTTCTGCCATGTCCTCATCGGACGTAGAGCCGTCGGCGCAGTAGGTCAGCTCCAAAAGGCGGATGCCGCCCGCATACATGGCCTCTGCCATGGGGATCAACTGCTCCTTGGCCACTCCTCGAACAATAACGATCACCTTATGCTCCAGTATTTGCTGAATGGTTTGCTCTCTCATGATATGTCTCCTTTATTCTTTTATTCTTCCATGTTAAATCGATAGGATACGGTCAGGCGGTTTTCTCCCTCGTGCAGAGCGTAGGTCTGCTCACCTAAGCACAGCACGGCCGTCTGTCCTGCGGGAAGCGTGACGGTGATGCACAGGTTATCTTCTCCCCGCTCGTAGGACACGGCGACGCGGCCGCAGGACAGCGTGCGGTATCCCGACAGCCGCTTGATCTGAGGAACCAGCACGGGGGCGATCACGGTCTGCTCGCCGGGCATGCCCTGCCGTATACCAAGTAAATAGTCATACAGATACGCCGTCACAGCACCGAACATGGGATGGTTGTGGGAACGGTCTCGCAGAGAACCCGGCCAGTATTCCCACAGCGTGGTAGCTCCTCTCTTTTGCATTTCGGAAAAGGAATGCTCGCCTTGCGAGAGCAGAAGTGCGGTGGCAAGCTCGCCGTCGCCATGCTCAAACAGCACCCGTATGAGAACGTCTGTGCCGAAAATACCCGTGTCAAGTGTACCCGCCTTGCGGTAGGACTCCACCATTTTGCCGTATGTTTGACTGTCGCCCAAGCCAATGTCAAGAGCAAAGGCGTCCGCGCCCTGACGTCCGCCAAGGAAGCGATGGTCGATTCGGCTGAAGTAGGCTACCGTTATCGCCTGCTTGCGCTCCTCGATGCGGCGCTCCCACTCGGGAATATCAGCCTCCATGCCGATAAGGCCTGCGATCTCGATACAACGTGTCAGCCATTTGACGTAGAAATAGTTGTTAACGAAGGGCGGGGGCAGGATCATCGCCTGCGGCGTGCACCAATCGCCAAGACACCACATGCCCTCGGCGTCACTGACGGCAAAGCCGCTTTGCGAATGGCTCTCCACGTAGTCGAAATAGCGTTTCATGGCAGGGTAGCAGCTGCGAAGCACGTCAAGCTCGCCGTAGTGCTGATAATAGCGGTACGGCACCTCAACCACAGCACCACCCCAACCGCCGACACCGCCACCCGAGCGAATATAGGGAGCGGTATACTGAATGTGACCCGAAAGGGTATCCTGACAGTCTAAAACATCATAAATCCATTTGCGGTAGAAGCGTTTGGCGTCAAGCGTGTTCATGGCGGCATGGCAGACAAGCTGACCGTCTCCCGTATAGCCTCTTCGCTCCAGGTGCGGGCAGTCCGAGGGAATGCCCGTGTGCATGTTGGTGAGCTGTGTGTGAACGAAGGTGTCGTTCAGCCAGTTGAGAAGCGGTACGTCCGAGGAGAAGGACGACGTAACGGCCACATCGGCATGCACCGTCTCCATGGCCGTCACCTCGGCAGGGCCGACCACCTCTGCGTAGCGGTAGCCAAACCATATAAACAGAGGGCGTACCGTGCGAGGCGTACCATCGCACACAATACTCAGATGCTGCTTATGTACGAACGCCTCATGGATGCCACCGTCGGCGTTCAGCTCCTCGGAGAGCGTGACCTCCACGGTCTCGCCACGCTTGCCGCAAAGGCAGAGAACGGGATAACCCGTGGTGTTCTGTCCCGCATCGTACAGCGCACGCTCCCCTTCTCTGCGCAAAAGGATGGCAGGGGAGGAAAGGCAAACGGCGTCGGCAGGACAGTCCGTAAGCAAATAATCGGTTTGAAGGGGCTTTGCCAACACAGCATGCGCCCATGCGCTGTCGTCAAAGGCCGCTTCCATAGCCTCGGCAGAGGGATGCGTGTAGTCGTGCGCCTCATCCTTGGTGAAGCCCGTATGGCTCACAAAGCTTGATTCGATGCGGTCCTGTACGGTGGAAACTTGATCAAACGCACCGTCCGCATCCTCACCGAACAAACGCCATATGACCTTCGCCTCGCCATAGGCGGCACGCTGATCTGTATTGGCATACCAGCCGCCTCCGAAATGAATAACAAGGACGTTGTCTCCCGCACAGAGCATGTCGGTCACGTCATATTCGGGCACGTAGATGCGATGCCCCGCCAGGATCTCGCCCTTGGGATAATTCTCCCGTGCCTCATAGTCGGTAGAGAGGGGCAAAAACAGATCGTTGCCCACACGCTGTCCGTTGATATAGGCACAAAAGAAGCCAAG
>SVTU01000146.1 GCA_015063655.1 Oscillospiraceae bacterium | reverse complement strand
ATTACGGAATTCGGTGGCATTGACGTTCTGGTCAACAATGCTGCTGTTTGGCGCTGCTGGAGCTCGTTTGTCGATACACCCTCTTCGGAGTGGAGAAGGTTTTTGGATATCAATGTGATGGGCAGTGTATATTTCTGCCAAGCCGTTCTGCCAAGCATGATCGCACGTAATGGCGGACGGATCATTAACGTGGCATCGGTGGCAGGTGTGTATGGAAACGCCAATATGGCACATTACTCTGCAACCAAGGGGGCGATCATTGCCTTTACGAAAGCACTTGCCAAGGAGGTGGCGGCCAATCAAATCCTTGTGAACGCAGTCAGCCCCGGGAGTGTTAGCCCTTCTGAAAATGATGATTACCATTACTATTGCGAAAGCAAGCTGTCCTTTCTCGGAAGAACCGGAACCGATATGGAAAACGCCAATCTCATCTATTTCCTTGCGAGCGATGAGGCAAGCTATATTTCGGGTCAAAATATTCAAATCGACGGCTGCCGCAAAAAGCAATAATACAACAAAGGGAAAACCGTGGCGTACCTGCCGCATAGCAGGTGCGCCACGATATTGTTTCTTGCGCGATATGAAGTGATCCACTGTGAAGAAAAAAGCAGCCTGCGCCTATCGAATTGCTTTCTTGACAAAGGCTTGAAGCTGTGCTATAATGGGCATGTCGAATGAAAAACGGTGCGTTCGGCTCCCCTCGGCTATATAAAAAAGGGTGCGAAGCACGGAAGGAGAGAGATCATGAGCAAATCATTATCGAATATTTTAACGGTTTTTAAGGTGGCAAGGATCGTGGCTAAGGTCGTTGGCATTCTCTGCATCGTCGGTGCGGGGGGCTGCATTTTGGGTATTGCGATGCTGCCCTTGGTTGGTGTTGCCATGGTGTCGCCAATGCTGAACGAGGCGGGGGTTGAGCTTGCCTCGGTGTACGGTGCTTGCATTGTGGGACTGATCACCTGTGCGGGAGAGGCCGTATTTGCCCTGATGGCAGAGCGGTACTGCGGGAACGTGCTGACGGCACAAACGCCCTTTACCGAGGAGGGGGCGAAGGAAAGCTTCCGCCTGGGGCTTGTGTCGATCATTATTTCGCTGGCGATCTCGTTGGTCTCGGGCATTGCCGTGGCGGTTGTAGCGCTGATTGCCTCCGAGGCGAACGAGGCAAATATGGGTGCTTCGGTTTCGCTCACCACGGGTCTGTTCTTTATGTTCCTTTCGCTGGTGTTTCGGCACGGTGCCGAGCTGCGCAGCTCGGCCACAGAAGTCCCTGCGGTCGAGCGGACGCCCGATGACGCTCAGCAATGAATGAACTTCGGCATGAGACAGACAGGGCTGTTCAATTCATGGCAGTCGCTCAGTGCCCCAAAAGAAAAAAGGACGAAGAGCTTGAAAGCTCTTCGTCCTTTTTTTCGTCGGCAGATCACGGTATGCCACAAAAAACTTGAGGGTACGGCCTTTTTCTTCCAAGACTTTTTGAAAAAAGATTGACAAAATTTCTAAAATTATGTATAATAATATGCGGATAAACGCATGATGCATCGATTGCATCGTGCGGATAAACGAACGATACGAACAAGAAACGGATGAGGTGCTCGATGGAATACTGGAAGATACGGGATGCCGCCAAGCAATGGGGACTGTCGGAGCGGGGCGTGCAGGCCCTGTGCGCACAGGGCAAGGTAGAGGGGGCGACCCGTTTTGGGCGGTCATGGATGATCCCCAAGCACGCCCCAAAGCCCGTGGACGGCAGAACGAGGGCGGGAAAGGACAGGGCTAACGAGGACATGCCCCTGCCTCGCAAGACCCCGTTTTTATACATGACCGACCTATATCACACGCCCGGGACGGCGGACAGCGTGGGGGAGAGCCTGGCCTATAACCACGAGGCGCAGGTGCTGTTTGAGGCTGAGGTCGCCTACTCCCGAGGGGAGATCGATACGGTGTACGAGAGTGCCAATTATCTGCTCTCCAAGCACTCGGGCTTTTATGCCGTGCAGTCGGCCGGCATGCTGCTTGCCATGTGTGCCGTATGGAAGGGCGACATCAATATGTGGCGCAGGGCCAAGGTACATATAGCCGAGGCACCCGCCAAAAGCGACGATGACAGAGACGTGATGCAGCTGGCGATCAGTGCCGTGGATATCATGCTGTACAGCGTTCAGAGCTTTCCCGAGTGGTTTCAGATCGGTTGCTTTGAGCCCTTGCATAAGGATGCCTATCCTGCGGCCAAGGTGTATTATGCTAAGTTCCTGTATGCTGTGGCGTATTCCGTGGCGACGGGTGTGCTGAAGCTGCAGGGGGCAGAGGGGCTTTACGTTATGTCCTCGGTTCCGTATACGCTTGAGCCGATGATTTGCTGGGCAAACGAAAAGAATACGGTCATGTCCGAGATCTACCTGCGCCTAACGTGTGCGGCCGTATATCACAACTGCGGCAAGGACGATCAGGCTATACGGCATATCGACAGGGCCTTGGCGCTGGCTCTTCCCGATAAGCTTTACGGCGTTCTTGCCGAATATTGCCGTGCGCTTGACAGCCTGATGGAGAAGCGCTTGTCCTTGATCGATGCCGAGGCATGGGGAGAGGTCAAGAAGCTGTATGCGGTCTATAACGAGGGGTGGTCTAAGCTATCGGGTACGGTGAGAGGTAAAACGATCTTGACCACGCTGTCCGCCAAGGAGCGTGAGGTTGCCAAGCTTGCCGCCTTCAAGATGAGCAATCAGGAGATCGCCGATGCGCTCAATCTTTCGCTTCCGATCGTGAAGCAGGCGATCCGCATCGTCAGCGAAAAATCGGGTCTGCCACGATCAAGCTTTGCGGCGATCCTCTGACTGAGGTGTATCCTTTTGCTTGCCAAAAAGATATATCCGTGCCACGTTTTATGTATCAAAAAAAGTGCGTTTGGGTAGTACCCAAGCACGTGATGATCTGCTATACTGTTACCGTGACAGTATAGCAGATTTTTTGTATCCGAAGGGAGGGACAGCGGTGTTCAAAAGCATGCTGCATACAGAGCCATCAGAGAAGCGGACGGCGCATTGCGAGGGAGAGCTTTACCGCACCGTCACGACCTTTGGTAAGACCTTCGTGCTTCGCTACGGCTACTATGAGGAGCGGGATCGGCAAAGCCCCCTGTGCGAGCCTGCGGTCATATACCCCGATTTTGTGAAGCAGCCTGAGTATGCCGACGACGGCAGGCCCTTTGTTACCGTGATGCAGGACGCATGCGGGGACTACCGAGGCCAGAGCAGACGCACGGCCGACACCACCTGTG
>SVTU01000145.1 GCA_015063655.1 Oscillospiraceae bacterium | reverse complement strand
CCAAGCAGCTTGCGGCTGCTCTTGGAGAGCGACAGCATGGGACGGCTGACGGACAAGGGATAAAATATGTAATCGGTAAACCACGTTCCCATGGTGATATGCCAACGGTTCCAATACTCCTTGGTGGACTTGGAGGAAAAGGGACGAACAAAGTTCTCTGCCACCCGAATGCCCAAAGCCTCGGCAATGCCGATGGTAATATCGATGCCGCCCGTAAAGTCGGCATAGATCTGTACCGAATAGAACAGGATCATCAGCACCACGTACACGCCCGTATATTCTGCGGTATTGTCCGCAAGAAAGCGCACGGCCACAAGGATACGGTCAGCGATCACAAGCTTCTTAAAATAGCCCCACAGAATGCGCCAAAGTCCGTTGTGAAGAGCCTTGGCCTCCAAGCGATGCTCGGCAAACAGCGTCTTTGAGAGAGCCTCATAGCGAGAGATCGGCCCTTGTATCACCTGAGGGAAGAAGGATACGAAGAGCGCAAGCTTGAACGGGTTTCTTTGCACCGTTGCCTTGGCTCGGTAGACGTCGATCAGATATCCACAGGTCTGAAAGGTATAAAAGGATATGCCCATCGGCAACAAAAGATCGGGCACGTCAAGCGTGCGCTCTGCCCCAAAGCTGTGAAGCAGCTCGTTGACGTTGTACACGGCAAAGCCCGTGTATTTCAACACGGCAAGCACGCCGAAATTCAGCACAAGCGCCAGGGTCAGAACGTGCAATCTCTTGCGCTTTTGTCGGGCACGAAACGCCTTGCGCTCCTCCTTTGGCAGGTCTGCCCCCGCCCCCGAGAGAAACGCCTGCTCCTTCTCCGTCACACGTCCCATAAGGCGTGAGGCCGCATAGGCCGACACGGTTGTCAGCAACACGAAGGCAAGATACCTCACCCCACCAAAGGCATAGAACACGTAGCTTGCTATCAGCAAAAGCCCCCATTGCCATTTGCGAGGCACGGCATAGTACAGCACAAGGAGTATGCCCAAAAAGGCAAGAAACTCATACGAGGTAAACAGCATGTGCCCTTACGCCTCGTCCAATCGCTCCACCAATGCCCACAGAGCCTTGGCAGAATTGAAATTCTCGGGAACGATCTCCTCGGGCGGAATGCGCACGTCAAGCTCGGCATCGATCTCGGTGACAAGCGTCACAATATCCAACGAATCCAAGATTCCGTCATCGATCAAATGCTCCTCCGTAAGGTAGTCCACGTCATCGTGCAGATCCTGTAAAATGCTTAATAATCTTTCCATATCGTATCTCCATCACGACCGACACAGGCGCTCACGCAAGCCTCTGCGGTCTAATTTTCCGTTGTCGGTCAAGGGCATCACCGAAAGCCTTTCGCATACGGCGGGCAGCATATAGCGTGGCAGGTATGAGGCAAGCGTCTGCATAAGAGCCGCTTGCTCACAGTCGCCCACGTAAAAGAGGCCGATGCGCTTGTTTTCGGTATCGTATACACAGCACGCACGGCGCACGCCGTCGGCACGGGCGGCGGCCGCCTCAATCTCACCAAGCTCGATGCGGTGACCCATATGCTTGATCTGAGAATCCCGACGGCACAAAAACACAAGCTCACCTTGCTCGTTATACCGTCCCATATCCCCCGTACGGTAGATCCGCTCACGGTAGGCACGGCGCAAGGGATTGATCACAAACGCCTCATCCGTCTTTTCCTCGTTGTTGTAATATCCCATCGTCACACACGTGCCGCGAATGCAGATCTCGCCCTCCTCGCCCCATGCCGCTTCGGTACCGTCATCACGCAACAGATGGATGGCGGTGTTTTCAAAGGGACGGCCAACGGGAATGGGCTCGTTCTCACCCAGGGTACGGTCGGCATACCAATAGCAGGACATGCCCGTCGCCTCGGTCGGTCCGTATAGGTTAAAGAAGCGGGCATCGGGCAGAGCGGCTCGCCACAGCTCATACTGCGCCCTCGGAAACAGCTCACTCCCGAAGGCCACCGTGTGGATATGCTTGGGTGCATGATTTTCCAGTGCCCCCAGCGAGGAAATCTGCACAAGAGCCGATACCACCCAACATATGGTGTTGATGTGGTGCTCGTCCAGATACTCGATCAGACGCACGGGGAAGGAAAACAGCATTTTGGGAATGAAATAGGTGGTTGCCCCCAGCTTGAGGGTAGGCATGATCTCCTTGAGCGGAGCGTCGAAATACAGAGGCGTTTGGTTGCCAAACACCGTGCTCTCGTCAAAGCCCAGCGCCTCGCACAGCGACTCCGTGTAATCGATCACGGAGCGATGGCAGGCCACCACTCCCTTGGGAACACCCGTAGAGCCTGATGTGAACACCACGTAAATGGGGTCGGTATCGATCTGCCGCTCTCTCACCGCCTGCAAGGCCACCTCATCCGTCTCGGCGGAGACCGCCTCGTCATAGGACAGCGCACACGACAGAGAAAAGGCCTCGGCACGCTTGCGGTTGCGTGCATCATAGATCACGGCACGGGCAGACAGGTTGTCCAAAATGGCACGAATGCGTTCGTCGGGCATGGCGGCGTCAAGACAGACGTAGTGACAGCCCGCATAGATCACGCCAAAGAAGGCTGCCATGGTGCTTGGATGCTTGTTCATAAACACCGCCACAGGCTCGCCCGAAAGCCCCTGCTGAAGGAGCGCCGTGCCAATGGCACGGGAGGCGGCAAGCAGTGCCGAAAAGCTCATGCTGTCCCGCCCGTCCGAAAAGGCGCACTTGTCGGGGGTGCGCAGGGCCGTCTGCTCCAGGTACTGTAAAATATTCTTTCTCATCATGTCACCATGTGTATTTCGTATTGATGACGGTGCTTGACACCGTGGGGTAGCCCGCCGAGTTGTAATACAGGAAGCCGGGCTTCTTGCTTGTATTATACTCGTTTCGCTGTGTCTCGGTGAAGAGGCAGGCATTGCCCGAGGCGTGCTGTACCTCCAGCCTCGTGGCATCGTAATAATACCACCTCGGGGCACTCGACGAGCCGATGTTGACCATATGCCAGTAATGGGCCGATGCAGTCGTCACGTCCTTCGCACGATAAATATCTCGGTTTTCAATGCCAAGGTATTCAAAGAACGCCTTGGATACCGCAAAGTAGGAATAGCAGTCGCCGCTGCCGTTCTGCAGGGCGGCATACGCCTCCTGCACCCAATCCGAGCGGTCGGTATTGGAGGCATCTGTGAAGATGATGCGTGCCTTCAAGGGAGCGGCCTTGGGGTCGTTTACGTATCCGTAGATCGTTTTGACCTGCTGCTCCTTGCTCATGTTCCGCATAGCGTACTGATTGACCACGGGAATGATATACGTCTCA
>SVTU01000003.1 GCA_015063655.1 Oscillospiraceae bacterium | reverse complement strand
CTGATAATCCATTATCAACACTCCTTTTCATTTCAGAAGATTTTTTCCGTATCTATTTTATAGCATTTCCGCCGTTTTGTCAATATATTTGTACATTAAAAATCCTATTATTTTCTACAAAATACATGTTAAAATAAAAAATGCATTCAAGCACAATACATAGAAGTTGCACGCAACAAGCCGAAAAACGCTATTGCTAATTAGAAAAAAGCGTGGTATAATGAAAGAAAGAGGGTACAAAAGCTCTTGTGCTTCTCCGATCAAAAAAAACATAGAAAAGAGGAACAAAACCGTGAAAGACATCATGAAAGTTGGAATCATCGGCTGCGGCGGTATCGCCACAGGCAAGCACATGCCCTCTCTCTCCCGTGTTAAGGGTGTAGAGATGGTGGCATTCTGCGATATCATAGAGGAACGGGCAACAAGGTCTGCCGAAAAGTTCGGCACACCCGATGCCAAGGTATATACCGATTACCGTGAGCTGCTTAAGGATGCATCCATCGACGTGGTGCACGTCTGCACGCCCAACCGCTCTCACAGTGCCATCACCGTAGACGCCCTGCACGCAGGCAAGCACGTCATGTGCGAAAAGCCCATGGCGATCAACGTTGCTGAGGCTCAGAAAATGCTGGACGCCGCCAAGGAAACGGGCAAGAAGCTGACCATCGGCTATCAGGGCCGCTTCCGTGATGACTCCCTATACCTTAAGCAAGAAGCGGATGCGGGTGTGTTTGGCGAGATCTACTACGCCAAGGCCACGGCTCTGCGCCGCCGTGCCGTGCCCACGTGGGGCGTATTTCTCAATGAATACGAGCAGGGCGGCGGCCCGCTCATCGACATCGGCACGCATGCCCTTGACCTGACGCTTTGGACCATGAACAATTACAAGCCCAAATACTGTGTTGGCACGACCTATCATAAGCTCAACCGTGACACCGACCAGGGCAACCGCTGGGGCAACTGGGAGCCCGATCAGTTCACCGTAGAGGACAGTGCCTTCGGCTTCATCGTCATGGAGAACGGTGCTACCATTGTGTTGGAATCCGCTTGGGCGCTCAATACGCTTGACGTGCGTGAAGCCGTCACCAGCATCTGCGGCACGAAGGCAGGAGCAGACATGTTCCCCACCCTTCGCATCAACGGCATTCACAACAACGTTCAATATGTCACAGAGCCGAGCTTTTCGTCCAGCAGTGTAGCCTTTGACCCCGCAGGAAAGCCCGAATCCCCTGCCGACCGTGAGGCAAGGCTGTGGATCGAGGCTGTCCGCAACGACACCGACCCCGTCACCCTGCCCGAGCAGGCCCTGGTGGTATCCCGTATCCTGGAGGGCATCTATACCTCGGCCAAGACGGGTGAGATCTATTATTTCTGATTACACGACAAAAGGAGAAAACACAGCATGGTCACGTTAACCAATCAACAACTCACCGTCAGCATTGCAAAAATGGGTGCCGAGCTGAAAAGCGTACGTATGAACGGCACGGAGTACCTTTGGGAGGGCCGCCCCGAGGTGTGGAGCTCCTCTGCCCCTCTGATGTTCCCCATCTGCGGCGGCCTGAAGAACGACACCTTCACCTACCTTGGCAAGACCTACACCCTGCCAAAGCACGGCTATGCACGCAAATCCCTCTTCACGCTGGAGAGCCAAGAGGATACCCGTGCGGTCTTTCTTCTCACGTCGAATGAAGAAACTCGCAAGTGCTTCCCCTTTGACTACGAGCTTCGTGTCATCTATACACTGGATGGCAATGCCATTGACGTCACGTATGAGGTCAAAAATCTGACAAAGGGTGAGATGTACTTCTCCATCGGCTCTCACGAGGCCTACTATACCCCCGAGGGCATTGAGGACTATGACGTTGTCTTCCCGCAAAACGAAACGCTCAACGCCTGCGTGCTGTACGGCCCGTTGCTTTCCGATCAGCGCACCCCCATCATCAAGGACACCAACGTCCTGCCTCTTTACGATAAGTATTTCACCATTGACGCCCTGGTCTTTAAGGAGATCTGCTCCCGCAGTGCCACGCTCCGCAACCGCAAGACGGGCAGAGCCGTGCGTGTGGACTTCCCCTACGCCGACTACTTCGTGCTGTGGCACAAGCCAAATGCACCCTACATGTGCCTTGAGCCTTGGGCGGGCATTCCCGATTCGGATACCGCCGATGGAGACATCACCAAAAAAGAGGGTATTCTTCGCTTAGACGAGGGCAAAGCCTATACGGGCACGCATCGCATCACCTTCTTGGCATAAGGGCCTTGCCCAAAAGGGCAAGCCCCCATCGATATCAAGCCTTTGCAGGGCTGTGGATATACTGCTGACGCAAGGATATGCCTACGGCTCGGTTGTTTGCCGTTCTTGCAAAGACAAGAGGGCGAGGAGCTTTTACAGCTCCTCGCCCTCTTGTTTGCTTACACGTTATGCCTCTTCCCCGCTTTCCTGCCCTGTGGCGGTAGCGAAGAATGTCCGAGCCAGCTCGGCGATATGGGGAACGGCGGCATCAATATCCATATGCGAGGTATTGATACACAGCTCGTAATTCTCACGGTCGCCCCAGCGCAAGCCCGTATATAGGTGATAGTATTGCGCTCTATCCTTGTTCACACGGCGGATCTGGCGGAACAGCTCCTTATCCGAGATCCTGTCGTTCGGATCCTCGTCGGCACGGTAGCGGCGCATCTTGCTCTCCATGTCGGAGCAAACGAAAATACGGTATGGCGTATTTTCACGCAAAATATAGTCTGCGCAGCGGCCCACCACCACGCAAGGGGATTTTTCCGCCATCTCATGAATAATGGCATACTGCGCTGAGGCGATCTGCTGACTGCGCTCCACGTGCGGATCGGCATGCGAGAAAAACCTGACGCCCGCATGGAAGGGATGATACAGCACGGGTCTTTTCTCCACGATCATATGGATATAGTCCTCGGAGAAATTGGTTCTTTTTACGATCTCGTTGACGATCTCGTCGTCATAATATGCAAAGCCCATCTCGTCTGCCAGCTTGCGTGCCAGCTCCTTGCCGCCGCTTCCGAATTCACGGCCGATGGTAATAACTTGATTCATAGCGTGACTCCTTTCCGAAATCCGACTGTCTGACACCAACAGTATACCATATTCTCAAGAAATAATCAAGACCCTTTTTCCCTCTTTTTCCCATCGGTCGGCCGCTTTCGTGCGGGAAGCTCGGCAACAAGAGCCGCGCCAAGGATCATCAAAGCCCCCACGGCCTTCGGCCACGTCATGGGCTCCTTTAAGAACAGCACCGAAAGAAAAATGGCAATCACGGGGTCGATGTAGCCGAGCAGGGCCACCGTTTGCGCCCGCAGGCCGCCGATCGCCCCAAAATAGGCGGCGTAGGCCACGCCCGTGTGAAGCACGCCGATAAGCAACAGAAGAAGCACCGTTTGCCACGTCACGCTCGCAAGCTCCACCCGCTCCGCAAGCAAGGTATAAGGCAAAAGCACAACGGCGGCAGAGCCAAGCTGAAGCACCGTTCGGTCAAATGCGCCCACGTCGGATAAGCGCTTATTGCACAAGACCACCGAAGCATACAGCACGGCGGCCGAAAGGCCGAACAACACGCCTCGAATATCCGCACCGAGCCCCTCCTCCAGAATGCCCGAAACGGGGATCATACCGCCAAGAGCCACCAGCACGCACACGGTCTGCCGCGCAGTGGGCTTCTCACGCAGAAGGAAGGGTGCGGCGATCAGCACAAGAATAGGTGCCATATAATAGCACAGCGTGGCGGTCGCCACCGTGGTATAGCGATACGCCTCAAACAGCAATATCCAGTTAAAGCCGATAAACGCACCCGAAAGGCACAAAAGCCAAAGGTGGCGGCGTATGGCACGGTAATCGGGCTTACGTTGGGTGATCAGCATGAACAGTAAAAGCGTGAGCGTACCGATCATCCCCCGCACAAGGGCAACCGCCCCCGACGGCAGCGGGATAAGACGGCGGAACAGACCGATCGTCCCGAACACGGTCATGGCCGAAACAAGGCTAAAGTAAGCGCCCCTCGTATGGTGTTGTGATGACATATAAAGTCTCCTTTATTCGGACATAAAGTCGGGTGTATAGACAGAGGTGGCCGAGCTGCGGTCCTGAAAATATCCCTCAAAGCCAAGCCGCTCGGCATGCGCCAGCACGCTTTGATATTCAAAGCTTGTCACTCGACGGTGCAGCTCGGGATACGGGCAAGCCTTGGCAAATTCGGGGGTATATTGGCTCATCAGACTCAGGCGAATACCCTGCACGGGGAGCAGGGCGGCAAGGCGGTCAAGCACCGCCATACTGTCGTGACGGCAGGACGGAAGCACCAGATGCCGAACGATCATGCCACGCCTCAGCATTCCATCCGCCGAAAAGCACACCTCACCCACCTGGCGGTACATCTCGCAAAGAGCCGCCTCTGCCACGGCAGGATAGTCGGCGGCATGAGAATAACGGTTAGCAAGATCAGACGAGGCATATTTGAAGTCGGGCAGGTAAATATCCACAAGCCCGTCAAGAAGCCGCAGTGACGCCACCGTATCGTAGCCCGAGGTGTTGTACACCACGGGGACGGTCAGCCTTGGCTTGATGCACCGCAGCACCTTGGCAAGCTGTGGGGCGTAATGAGAGGGCGTGACCAGGTTGATATTGTGCGCCCCCTGCTCCTGCAGAGCGAGAAGCATACGGCACAGCTCGTCCTCGCTGACGTCCCGCCCCGCCGCACCGTGGCTGATGGGACGGTTCTGGCAAAACTCACAGCCAAGCGAACAACCCGAGAAGAACACCGCTCCCGAGCCTCTCTCTCCGCTGATGGGCGGCTCCTCCCATGCGTGAAGAGACACACGTGCCACACGCAGAGCGGCCCCCACGCCGCACAGCCCGCAAATGTCGCCCTCACGGTCAGCTCCGCAGGCACGGGGACAGGCATAGCAGGCACCTGTATGCCCCGGCCGCATCTCGTCTGTCATGCTTGATCCCCCTTTTCTATCATGAATATCACCATTATACGCTTTTTAACATAAAAAATCAATATTTTTTTCAAATTCCTCGCCATACCCACCCAAATGTGATATAATGATGGTGTACCTTCGGGGCTTGCCTTCAAGGCACACGCACCGATCAAGCACCGTCGGGCAGAAACGCCCTCAAACAAAGGAGTAACGATGAGCATGATTCACACCGCCGAGATTCTCTGCGTAGGAACCGAGCTTTTGCTTGGGGATATCGTCAACACCAACGCCGCCTTTCTCTCCCAACAGCTTGCAGAGCTGGGCATCGCCGTATACCGCCACACCGTGGTGGGGGATAATCCCGCACGCCTTGAGGCCGCCCTCTGTGCCGCCCTTCGCGACGCCGACCTGGTCATCACCAGCGGCGGTCTTGGCCCGACCTACGACGATCTGACCAAGGAGACCGTTGCCGCCCATTTTGGACGGAGCATGTATATGGATGAGCACTCGCTCTCCCGCATCGAGGCCTACTTCCACCGCACCGGACGGGTGATGACCGACAACAACCGCAAGCAGGCCATGATGCCCGTAGGCGCATGCGTATTTGATAACGATTACGGCACCGCTCCCGCCCTCGCCCTCTGCGACGAGACGAAAAACAAGACCGCTATCATGCTCCCGGGTCCCCCGAGCGAGCTGATCCCCCTCTTCCGAGACAAGGTCCTTCCCTATCTGCAGGAGCGAAGAGAAACGGTGATCGAAAGCCGAAACGTCTACCTGTTCGGCATTGGCGAATCCGCCCTTGAGACAAGACTCGGCACACTCCTGCAGGACGCCGTCAACCCCTCGGTTGCCCCCTACTGCAAGGAGGGTGAGGTACGCCTGCGTGTCACGGCCCGTGCCGCCGACAGCCAAACGGCTCTTTCCATGTGCGACGGCATGATCGATCGTCTTATGGGCGAGGTGGGTGAATATATCTACGGTGTGGACGTGGGCGACCTGGAGCATGCCGTAATCGACAGCCTGCACCGCACGGGACTTACGCTTGCCTGTGCAGAATCCTGCACGGGCGGTCTGATCGCCAAAAGGCTGACCGACGTCCCGGGCGGCTCGGACGTCTTTCTTGGCGGATGCGTCACCTATACCAACGAAATCAAAAAACGCTTGCTCGGCGTGCGTGAGGACACCCTGTGCCGCTACTCTGCCGTCAGCGAGCAGACCGCACGGGAAATGGCCGAGGGCGTGCGTGCACGCCTTGGTGCTGACGTCGGCGTGGCCACCACAGGCATTGCGGGTCCCGGGGGCGGCACGGAGCAGATACCCGTTGGTACGGTTTACGTGGCGATCAGCACGAAGGACGGCACAGAGGTTCGCCATCTCTCCCTTTCCCCCAACCGAAGCCGCACTTATATCCGTCACGTTGCCGCCAGTCACGCCTTTGATATGATACTGCAATACGAAAAAAAGCAAAAATAATCCGAAATTTGTGAATTTTTTCCGTTTTCCCCTTGATTTTTTTGGTAAAGTATATTACAATAGATGTAATCTTTTATTTGTTAAAAAAAATACAAACATATAGTGAGGAAATCATCATGAAGCAATTCAGAAGAATCGGCGTTTTGTCCTCGGGCGGCGATGCCCCCGGCATGAATGCCGCCATCAGAGCCATCACCAGAACGGCACTTGACCATGGGGTTGAGGTTATGGGTATTATCGGCGGATATAGCGGCTTGATCAAGGAAAATATCGTTCCGCTTGACAGCCGTGCCGTTTCCAACATCATCACCAAGGGCGGTACGGCACTCTACTCTGACCGTTGCGTAGAGTTCAAGACCGAGGAGGGCATGCAGAAGGCCATCGCCACCTGTAAGAAATACAACATTGACGCCATCGTGGCCATCGGCGGCGACGGTACCTTCCGAGGTGCTACCGACCTGACCCTGCGTGGCGTTCCCGCCATCGGCGTGACGGGCACAATCGACAATGACATCACCGCCACCGACTATACGGTTGGCTTTGATACCGCTATGAATTCCGTGATCGAGGTCGTTGACCGCCTGCGTGACACCTGCGAGTCGCACGCACGCTGCAACGTCGTGGAGGTCATGGGACGTGACTGCGGCGAGATCGCCCTCAAAACGGCAATCGCCTGCGGGGCAATGGCCGTTGCCATTCCCGAGGTTCCCTTTGACGAGGCTGCCGCCATAGCCGCCATCAAGGAAGCCAAGGAGAGCGGCAAGAGAGGCATGATCGTGATCGTCAGCGAGGGCGTTTTTGCGGACGGCCCCGACGGCAAGAAGATCCCCTACGGTGAGGTCCTTGTCAAGAAGATCGAGGCAGAAACGGGCATCGAGTCCAAGTTCTGCCGTCCCGCGCATATGGTCAGAGGCGGTTCTCCCACACTGCGTGACCGCTTGACCGCCTCCCGCATGGGCGTGAAGGCCGTTGAGCTGCTGCTTGAGGGCAAGAGCAACCTGGTTGTGATCGAGGAGAACGGCGAGATCACCTCGATGGATATCCTGTTTGCACTGACCACCGACCGTATGTACAAGAACAAGCTGAAGGAAGGCGACCTTGACAAATTCAACGAGGAGCAGATCGCGCAGATGAAGGCCATCTGCGAGAAGCGCACCCGTGACATTGCCGAGCAGTATGCCATCGTCAATGCCATCAACATGTAATTTTTTGATCATTCCGTTAGGAACGGTATTGCTTTACGTAGCGTTGGAAGCAATACCGTTCTTTTTCCTTTTTTGTCTTGACTTAACGCCGCATTCGTACTATAATGTTGTTAAATAAAAAACTTTTCTTTGTTGCCGAAAGGAGCATACCATGAAGCTTTCTGTTCCGTTCAGTACCGTATATCCCCGCTATGATGCCGAAACAGCCGTCAAGCTGTTGGTCGATGCGGGCTTTGACGCCGCTGACTTTGATCTTGACCCCGTTCGCAATCTAAGCCATCCCTACAATGCCGATGGCTGGCGTGAGCTGTTTGAGGAGCTTCGCCGCATAGCAGACCGCTACGGCTTTTCCTTTAACCAGGCACACGCTCCCTTCCACTTTACCACCCACGAGTGGGAAAATGAGGAGAGCTTCCGCAGCTACGTGATGCCCTGCTTTATCCACACGCTGGAGATCTGCGGTATTCTCGGTGTCAAGGTGTGCATTGTGCATCCGCTGCACTATTACGTCTATGAGGGCCATGAGGAATTCTTCTTTGAGAAGAACATGGCATACTACCGTGAGCTGTTGCCCTACGCCAAACAGTTCAACGTCAAGATCGGTGTTGAGAACATGTGGAACAGAGATCCCCGCCGCGGCGTTATCTCACATGACACCTGCTCCAGCACCAAGGAATTCTTGCGCTACCTAGATACCCTTAACGATGAATACGCCGTTGCATGCCTTGACCTCGGTCACGTTGGCTTAGTGTACCAGCCCGAGGAGATTTGGGATTTCATTCGTGCCCTCGGCCATGACCGTCTGCTCTCTCTGCACGTTCACGACAACAACTTCAAGGATGACCAGCACTACCTGCCCTATAACGGCAAGATCGATTGGGACAAAGTAACACAAGCCCTCGGCGAGATCGACTATGCGGGAGACTTCACCTACGAAACGGCATTCAGCGTCAGCCGCATGCACGACGAATTTGTTCCCACCGCCCTGCGCTACATGGCCGACCTCGGTCACCATCTGTGCGACCTGGTGGACAGAAACAGACCTATAAACTAAGAAAAACGGGAACCGCCGTCTGACGGTTCCCGTTTTTTATCGGGTATGGTTTACGCAAAGCAATTTCCAAAGGGCGTAATATCGGGCTCGCCGTGAAGTGCCTCGTAATCGGGGCCGAGGAAGCAGGCAAAGGTGGCTATCTCGTCAAAGCCCATGGCTTGGTAGTCCGCTATATCCTTTTCCATCGCCGCTATGCTCTCGGGTGTGAAGGCAAAGGCCTTCGGGGGCTTTTTCCATTTGGAGAACAGCGAATTATCCAGCCAATACTCAAGCACCCTGGCATTCTCCGTTCCGAAATAGGCACACAGCTCCTTGGCCATGCGGATCTCCTCCGCCACAAACGCCGGATCAGGGTCTGCCTTGGATTTTTCAATAGGAGCATATTCCAAAAACAGGCCGTCCGTATCATATGTCTTGGTAGGTAATCTCATGGTATCGTAATACGCAAGGTATGCCATAGTGGCATTGGGGTTATCCTGGCGCAGGCCTGCCAAAATGCGCTCGCAGAACAGCATTTGCTGATCTGCCGTGGTCATGTGGCGGCACTTGGGGCAATGGCATGCCATGTTGCGGCTGTCGTCCATCCAAAAATAATAGCGGTCGGTGGAGCGATACAGACGGCGAGCCACCGTACGGGCACGCTCTACGGCTAAATTCATGGCCTCCTCGTTGGAAACACAGAAATTTCTGTCAGCTACACGCTCGCCTTCCTCATTCATACGGAAGTATTCGGGATGTATATCGATCAAATCTCTGGGCACAAGATACCCTGCCGCATGGAATTCATATTCCACACTCATGCCTCTCTCATAGACCTCGTCCACAAGAGAACGGAAGGCGGGCGTCTCACACAGCTCCAAAAGCTCAGCAAGTGACGTAGGCGCTTGCTTGCCGCCCCACGGATGGATACCGATCATATCAATATGATTCTGTGCCGCACGGTCGATCCATGCGTGCGTCAGTTCGTCGGGATGTATCAAAACACTGCTTGTCATTGGGGTACTCTCCTTTGCGTTAATATGCTATGATTATATCATGGCTCATCTCTTTTGTCAAGCACAAAAAAGCACCTGCGGCTTTGTTAGCGCAGGTGCTTTTTTATACGGGAGCTTATTCTCCGTCAAGCTCCTTGAGGTCATCCTCGGAGATGACGCACTCAAACTTCTCGCCGCAAGCGGGGCAGGTCAGCTCCTCGGGGTCGATGCTCTCATCAAAGCAAATGACCTCTCCGCAGGAGGGACACTCCACCTCGAAGTAATCGCCGTCCTCGCAGTCGCAATCGCAATCGTCGCAATCACAGTCGCAGTCGTCGCAATCGCAGTCGCAGTCATCAAGCAGCATTTCCTCAACGCAGCCCAGATCCTCATCGATCTCC
Organism: Oscillospiraceae bacterium; assembly: GCA_015063655.1. GTDB lineage: Bacteria > Bacillota > Clostridia > Oscillospirales > CAG-272 > HGM12713. The sequence goes on along the minus strand of SVTU01000003.1, from coordinate 15,674 downwards.
TCGATGTACTCGTCCAGGTACTCCACGTCCTCGGCAATGTCGGTAATATCGTTGGCCATATCGGTCACAAGGTCAAGAAGAGCGGCGATCAGCTTGCCCTCCTTGGTGCTCTCGTCCAAAGCCAAGCCCTCGGCAAGGCCCTTGATATAGGCAGCCTTTTCCGTCAACGTCATGGCAGCCTCCTTATGCACGGGAGAGATATTCACCGGTTCTGGTGTCGATCTTCAGCACGTCGCCCTCGTTGATGAAGAGCGGAACCTTGATCTGGGCACCCGTCTCCAGCGTAGCGGGCTTAAGGGTATTGGTGGCGGTATTGCCTGCAAAGCCGGGATCGGTGGCGGTAACGGCAAGCTCCACAAACGTGGGAGGCTCAACGCCGAACACGTTACCCTTGTAGGAAATGATCTTGCACATCATCTCTTCCTTCACAAACTTAAAGCTGTCGGGCAGCTTGTCGCTGTTCAGGGGAAGCATATCGAAGGACTCCATGTCCATGAAGTAATACAGATCTCCGTCATTGTAGGAGTACTGCATCTCTTTTCTCTCGATGTATGCGTTTTCAAACTTATCCGTGGGGCTGAACGTACGCTCAATCACGGAACCCGTGATGACGTTCTTGATTTTGGTGCGAACAAATGCCGCTCCCTTTCCGGGCTTCACGTGCTGAAACTCGATAACCTGATATACGGCGCCATCCATGTCAAAGGTGATACCGTTCTTAAAATCGCCTGCTACTACCATTTTCGCTACCTCCTAAATCGTTTTTGTGTAAAACATGATAGACACGCATTAAAATACAGTTTATTGTACACCATTTTGAGAAAAATTTCAAGACCTTTTTTATTATTTTCCCAAAAAAATACCGAATATCATCAAAAATGCTTAAAAAAACGCCCATCGGCCGAAAAAACTTGTTTGTTATCATGGTAAATGCAAAATGCCGTTGACAAAAAAATAAAAGTATATTATAATAATTATGTATATCTTATTATGACGTATGCGAAAGGAAACGCTATGATCAGAAGCATGACGGGCTTTGGACGAGCCAGAGAAACCGTAAACGGCAGAGATATTACCGTGGAAATGAAGGCGGTAAACAACCGCTATTTCGATTGCTCGGTAAGACTTCCCCGCTCCTACTCCTACCTTGAAGAGCGCATCAAGCCGTATCTGCAATCCCGCGGGATCAGCCGAGGAAAGCTGGACGTCTCTATCACCATGGAGCGAACAGACGCCCCCGCAACCAATATCACGCTTGATGAGGCCTATGCCGCCGAGTATGTCAAGGCACTGCGCCAATTGCGTGATACCTGTGATCTGACCGATGACATCTCCGTGATGACGGTGGCGCAAAACCGTGATCTGTTTTGCTTTATCAAGCCCGAGGACGACGCCGAGGAGGAGTGGGCCGCACTGCTTACCGTGCTTGCGCTGGCCACTGACCGCTTCCTTGCCGCCCGTGAGCGTGAGGGAGCGAACATCAAGGCCGACATTGAGGGCAAGCTTGAGCGGATCCGCACCGCCACAGAGCGCATCGACGGGCTTTCCGATACCGATATCAAGACCTACCGTCAAAAGCTGGAGCAGCGCTTGCGGGAAATGCTGGAGGACAACCGCATCTCGTTTGACGAAAACCGCATTCTCACCGAGTGTGCCGTGTTTGCCGACCGCATCGCCATCGACGAGGAGCTGGTCAGACTTCGTTCTCACCTTGGCGGCTTTGCCGAGCTGCTTGCCTCAAGCGAGCCTGTGGGCAGACGCTTCGACTTCCTTTTGCAGGAGGCCAATCGAGAGATCAACACCATCGGCTCTAAGTCTCAGAACAGCGACATCACCGCCCTTGTGGTGGACGTGAAGTGCGAGCTGGAGAAGATCCGCGAGCAAATTCAAAACATCGAATAAGCAAGGAGGCCGCACAGCATGAAATTCATTAACATCGGCTTTGGCAACATGGTCGCCGCCGACCGTGTGGTCACCATCGTCAGCCCCGATTCCGCCCCCATCAAGCGTCTGATCCAGGACGCCAAGGATGCGGGACGTGTGATCGACGTCTCCTGCGGCCGCCGCACCCGTGCGGTGATCCTGACCGACAGCGAGCACGTCATTCTCTGCGCCATTCAGGCCGAGACCGTTGCCAATCGCCTTGAGGGCAGCGTGGACGACGAGGACATCGAAGAAAACTAAGGACAAACGAGGATACTATGCAAAAAGGATTGTTATTGGTCATTTCGGGCCCTGCGGGCAGCGGCAAGGGTACGGTGAATGCGCATCTGCTGAAAACGGGACGCTTTGTATATTCCGTTTCCGCCACTACCCGTGCGCCCCGCCCCGGTGAGGTTGACGGCGTCAATTATCACTATATCACACGGGAGGATTTTGCCGATCGCATAGCAAACGGCGGTATGCTGGAATACACCGAATACTGCGGAAACTTCTACGGCACACCCAAAAAGGAGGCCGAGGAGGTATTGGCAAGCGGAAAAAACCTGATCCTTGAAATCGAGGTCGAGGGCGCAAAGCAGGTCAAAAGCAAGTTCCCCGACGCCATTCTCATTCTGCTGCTTCCGCCCTCCTTCCGCGCGCAGGAAACACGTCTGCGAGGACGGGGAACGGAGACCGAGGACAAGATCCTTGAGCGCTTGGCCCGCACACGGGAGGAGCTAAAGGAGATCGATGCCTACGATTACGTGGTCCTTAACGAGGACGGTGAAGACCTTACGGCGGCTGAGGATATTCTCGCCATCGTTCGTGCCGAGCAGCACCATCTGCGCCGCAACTCAGACGTAGCTACCCGCTATTTTGCCGACTGAATTGCATATACCGCAAGCATTTTACACATACTTTCATAGACAACTATAATCAATCACATACAAAGGAGATCACCATGCTTTATCCCACCATTCAGGAACTCACCAAAGGAGAATTCAACCGTTACGAGCTGGCTCTTGCCACCGCCAAATGCGCCCGTATCATCACCAATGAATACGTAGAGCAGCGTGAGGCCGCCGAAAAGGCCGCCACGGGCAACAAGGAAGCGGACAGAAATCTGATGAATATGATCAACAAGGAATACCGTGATGAAAAGGCGGTCAAGAACGCCATCAATAAGATCCACAAGGGCGAATACGTTCTGGTGCGCTTGGAGGAGACGGAAGAGTCTGCCCCCGAGACGGCACAGCAGAACACCGAGCTCGACGCCTAACGTATGCTGTTTGAGTATGCGGGCGTCTATCTGCTCGATCAACCGTATTTTTTAGATCATCAATACGACTACTTTATCCCGGTCGATCTGCGCGAGCATGTCCGTGTGGGCGGTTTTGTGTCAGTGCCCTTTGGCACGGCAAACCGCCCCCGTCTTGCCGTGGTGCATACACTGCGGCATGAGCCGGAGCAAAAGGGGATAGACTGCAAGCCCATTCGGTCCGTTTGCCACGAGGAGCTGTCGCTCTCCGAGGAAATGCTGGGGCTTTGTCTGTTTATGAAGGAGCAGACGCTGTGTACGGTCGGTGATGCGGTGCGTGCCATCATTCCCGCCTCTGTTCTCTCCCACCTTGAGGAGATCTACCGCCCCTCGGCCGAGCCTTCCGAGGCCGACGACAAGCTGGATGCCCCCACGCTTCTCATCTGCGCCTATATTCGCAAAAGAGGAAGCGTCAGCCTTGAGCTGCTGAAGGCCAAGTTCGGCCCTGCCACCGCAGCGGCCTTAACACGCCTCAGACGCCTGGGACTTGTGGAGCGTGACTATATCGTCAAGAACAGCGAAGAAAAAAAGAAATACGCCTATGCACTCGCCGTTACGCCCGAGCAGGCAGACAGCATTCTTGCGGATACCGACAAGGCACACCACCTGCGCTCCGAAAAGCACACGGCTCTTTTACATTGCGTGCGCTTCTCCGAGGCCGACGCCGTAGAGGAGGGCGAGCTGCTCCGAGCGGCGGACGCCACTCGTGCACAGCTGAACGCCGTGTGTGACAAGGGTCTGCTTCGCCGTCTGGTTCTGCAAGCCGAGCTTGAAGTTGAGGCAACACCCGCCGCAGAAGCACGCCAAATCACACTTAACGACGAGCAAAGCGAGGCGTTCGACACGCTTTGCGGCCTGATGAACTCGGGCGAGCCCCGTGCCGCCCTGCTGCACGGCGTGACGGGAAGCGGCAAGACCTCGGTAATGCTGTGCGCCATCGACCGTGTTCTTCAAAACGGCAAGGGTGCGATCGTGCTGTTGCCCGAGATCTCGCTGACACCGCAAACGCTTGCCATCTTCTGTTCACGCTACGGCCAGCGTGTGGCCGTCATTCACTCGGGGCTGACCCCCACGGAACGCTTTAAGACCTATCGGCGCATACGGGACGGGCAGGCCGACGTGGTCATCGGCACACGCTCTGCCGTGTTTGCCCCCGTCCAAAGCCTTGGCCTTATCGTGATCGACGAGGAACAGGAGCATACGTACAAATCCGACATGAATCCCAAGTATCATGCCAAGGATATTGCCCGCTACCGCTGTCATCATCACAAGGCCCTTATGCTCTTAGCCTCTGCCACGCCCTCGTTGGAGAGCTACCGCAAGGCCGAGGAGGGCAAATATACGCTCATTCGCCTTACCCACCGCTACGGCAACGCCGTTCTGCCCCGCACCATCCTTTCCGATATGCGGGACGAGGTGCGCATGGGCAATACCTCGCCTCTTGGCTCTCTGCTCTGCCGCAAGCTGGTGCAGACCGTTTCGGAGGGCAATCAGGCCATTCTCTTTATCAACCGCCGTGGCTACAACAACTTCTTTTCCTGCCGTGATTGCGGAGAAGCAGTGCGCTGCCCCGACTGCAGCGTATCCATGACCTATCATACACTGGGCAATTCCTACGACACGGGCGAGCTTCGATGCCATTGGTGCGGTAAGCGTCTGCCCGTTCCTTCCGTCTGTCCGTCATGCGGCGGAGAGCATCTGGTACGCATGGGCTACGGCACACAGCGCATTGAGCAGGAGCTGTCCGCCCTGCTCCCGAATGCCCGTATTCTGCGCATGGACACCGACACCACCGCCTCACGCTATGCCTATGAGGACATGCTCGGCAAATTCCGCCGTCACGAGGCGGACATCCTGCTTGGTACGCAGATGGTGACCAAGGGGCACGATTTCCCCGACGTCACGCTCGTTGGCATTCTGCTGGCGGATGCCTCGCTCTACCTTGACGACTACCGAGCGCAGGAGCGCACCTTTGCGATGCTGACGCAGGTCATCGGCCGTGCGGGACGTGCCAAGAGAGCGGGAGAGGCGGTCATTCAAACCAACAATCCCGACCACGATTGCATTCGCTTGGCCTGCACGCAGGACTACGAGAGCTTCTACCGCCGAGAGATCGGCCTGCGCCGTGCTCTGACCTTCCCACCCTTCTGCGACATGGCTCTGCTCACCCTTTCGGGGGCAGACGAGGCAGAGCTTGGACGTGCCTCGGCGGTGCTTTCCGACCTTGTGCAAAGCAAGAGCCGTCGGGATTACCCCGACGTTCCCCTCGTATGCTACGGCCCGTTTGAAGCGCCCGTCTACAAGGTGGAAAACCGCTACCGCATGCGCATGGTGGTCAAATGCCGTCTGAACAAGCGCACAAGAGCCATGCTCTCCGAGCTTCTTCTTGCCTTCTCGCAGGCAGGCACTCGCTCGGTATCCCTATCCATAGATCTCAATCCCTCGACGCTGTAAGCGTCACACAGAAAGGAATGCATACATTATGGCAAAGCTAAAAATCGTTAAGATCGGCGACGACGTCCTGCGCAAGGTCAGCCGTCCCGTCGATACCATCACCCCCCGTATTCTGACCCTGCTTGACGACATGGCAGAGACCATGCGTGCCGCCGACGGCTGCGGTCTTGCCGCACCGCAGGTGGGCGTATTGCGCCGTGTGGTGGTGATCGAAACAGAGCCAGGACAGCTGATCGAGCTGATCAACCCGAAGATCATTGCCTTCTCGGGCAAACAGGAGGAGGCCGAGGGCTGTCTCTCCATTCCCGGGAAGAGCGGCATCACCACCCGCCCCATGCACGTTACGGTGCGTGCGCTCAACCGCAAGGGCGAGACCTTTGATATCACAGGCTCGGGTCTGCTTGCCCGTGCCTTCTGCCACGAGCTTGACCATTTGGACGGTAAGCTGTTTATCGACAAGGCCAAGGACATCGAAACACGGTGAGGTATCCTATGAAAATTCTGTTTATGGGCACGCCAGACTTTGCCGTATTTTCACTTGACGCCCTTGTGGCAAGCGGTGAGAATGTGGTCGGCGTGGTCACACAGCCCGATAAGCCCCGTGGGCGAGGCTATACGCTCACCCCGCCCCCCGTCAAGGCATATGCCACGGAGCGAGGCATTCCCGTCTATCAGCCCACTACCCTGCGTGACGAGGCCTTTCTGACGCTTCTTTCCGAGCTTGCCCCCGATCTGATTGTGGTGGTAGCGTACGGTAAGATCCTTCCTGCGGCTGTTTTGCATTACCCCAAGCACGGCTGTATCAACGTACACGGCTCGCTTCTTCCCAAGTATCGGGGAGCCGCCCCCATGCAGCGTGCCATCATGGACGGCGAGGCCACAACGGGCATCACCACCATGTATATGGCTGAGGGACTTGACACGGGTGACATGCTCTGCCGTGAGGAGATCACCATTGAGGAAAACGACAATTTCGAGGACATACACGATAAGCTGGGCGCTTGCGGTGCACGGGTTCTGCTTCGCACGCTGTCCGCACTCAAGGAAGGAACGCTGTCTCCCGAGGTACAGAACGACGCCCTGTCTACCTACGCCAAGAAGATCGAAAAGGCAGATTGCCTGATCGACTTTAGCGAATCGGTTCGCACCGTGCATAACCGAATACGGGGTCTTTCCCCCATTCCGCTCGCCTTCACGCACACGCCCGACGGCAAGCTGCTCAAGGTGCTGTGCGCCCGTGTCGGTACGTCACAAAAGAGCACGGCCGCCCCCGGAACGGTGGTATCCTTAGAGGGCGGTGTGATCGGCGTAGCCTGCGCCGACGGTGTGATCGAGCTTGTCACCGTATTGCCCGAGGGCAAGCGTGCCATGCCGTCTGCCGATTTTATCCGAGGCAGGAGGATCAGCGTAGGAGACCTGCTTTCCTAATACATGTCATAGCCGAGGAGGTTTTTATGCTATTTGGTTGGTTTTATTTTGACTGGACGATTCTCATCGTCCTTCCCGCCTTTTTCTTCAGTCTTTGGGCTCAGCTCAATGTCAGCTCCACCTTCAAAAAATATGAGAAGATCCACAACGCACGGGGCATCACAGGGGCGCAGGCCGCCCGCCGCATTTTGGACGAGAACGGCTTATACAACGTCAGCATCGAGCCTGTGAGAGGTCACCTGACCGATCACTACGACCCCAGAAGCAACGTGATTCGCCTCTCAGAGAGCGTGTATCACAACACCTCGGCCGCCGCTGTGGGTGTAGCTGCCCACGAGGCGGGACACGCCGTGCAGTACGCCAAGGGCTATTCGCCCATTCGCCTGCGTGCCGCCATCATTCCCGCCACACGAGTCGGCTCTATGCTGTCGCTCCCCCTGTTCTTTATCGGTCTGCTCATGGCGAGTGACGTGCTACTCCTCGGCGGGATTGCGCTGTACGCCCTTGTGGCACTCTTTCAGCTCGTCACGCTCCCCGTGGAGTTCAACGCCTCATCCCGAGCCATGGCGGCTCTGCGTCAGGGCCGTGTGCTGAACGGTGAGGAGCTTTCGTCGGCACGCCGTGTGCTGACCGCTGCGGCTCTGACCTACGTTGCGGCTCTTGCCACATCTCTTTTAACACTGCTTCGTCTTGTCGTACTGGCAGGAGGAAGACGGAGAAATTAACGACTGCGGAGGTATACCATGAACGCACGGCAAACGGCCTATGCCGTTTTGAGCAGCTGGGAGGAAAAGGGGAGCTATGCCAACATTACCCTTGACCACGCCCTGCAAAAGCAAGCACTGTCCCCTGCCGACCGTGCGCTTGCCTCAGCCCTTGTGTACGGCGTGATCGAAAGGCGCATCACGCTGGATTATATCATCTCTGCTCTATCCTCCCGCAAGCCCGAGGATATTGACCCCGATGCCCGATGCGCCCTGCGCATGGGCTTGTATCAGTTGATCTTCATGGATCGGGTGCCGCCCCATGCGGCGGTGGGCGAGACGGTAGCCCTTTGCCGAAGGCGCAGTGCGGGCTTTGTGAATGCCCTGCTCCGTGCCTACACCCGTCTAACTGCCCCCATTCCCATGCCAAGCACCAAAAGCGATCCCGCCTATGCGCTGTCTGTCCGCTATTCGGTTTGTATAGCCTTGGCAGAGCGGTTGCTTGACGTGCTCGGTACAGAGCGGGCAGAAGCCTTTTTGGCCTCTACCCTGCAGGCAACGCCAACGACTTTGCGTGTCAACACGCAGAAAATTGACCGAGAGGAGCTTCTTTCTCACCTCTCGCATGCCACGCCCACCGTCTATTCACCCGTGGGCATACGCACAACGGGCAGTGTGCGTGAGCTGTACGGCTTTGACGAGGGCTTCTTCTTCGTGCAGGACGAGGCCTCTCAAATCTGCGTGTCGGCCCTCGATGCCCGTGCGGGCATGACGGTGGTGGACGTTTGCTCCTGCCCCGGCTCGAAAAGCTTTGGGGCGGCCATCGACATGAACAATAAAGGCACGCTTTACGCCTTTGATCTGCACGGCAACAAGCTATCCCTTGTGCAATCGGGCGCAGAACGCTTAGGTCTTTCCATTCTCCGCACCGCCGTACGGGACGGCCGCAGCCCTGACCCTTCGCTGTTCGGGCTTGCCGACCGTGTCATCTGCGACGTGCCCTGCTCGGGCTTTGGCGTTTTGGCTAAAAAGCCTGAGCTTCGCTATAAGGATCCTAAGGAGAGCACGGCCCTGCCTGCCATTCAGCGTGCCATTTTGGAGCAAAGCGCATCCTATTTGAAAAAAGACGGCATGCTCGTGTATTCCACCTGCACCATCCTTCCCGAGGAAAACGAGCTGGTAGTCAAGGATTTTCTTGCCTGCCACAAGGACTTTTCGCTTCTCTCCTTCGCCGTGGGAGACCTGCGCTGCCCCGAGGGCATGATCACGCTGATGCCCGACCGCCACGGCACCGACGGCTTCTTTATCGCACGTCTTCAAAAAAATACGTAATACGGAGGTCCTATGACCGATTGTAGCATAGATCTGCTATCCCTTTCACTCCCCGAGCTTGAGGACGTTATCGTCTCGCTCGGCGAGCCGAAATACCGTGCCAAGCAAATCTTTGACGGCATGCTTCGGGGCGTCGCCCCCGATGGGCTGACCACGCTCAGCAAGGCCACCAAGGAAAAGCTTGCCAAGCATACCGTTTGCTTTTTTCCACGCATCGAGCGCAAGCTCGTCTCTGCCATCGACGGCACGGTCAAATATCTGTTCGGGCTGTCGGACGGTCACTGCGTTGAGGCGGTGGTGATGAAATATCATCACGGCAACACCATATGCATCTCCTCTCAGGTGGGCTGCCGAATGGGGTGTCGCTTCTGCGCCTCCACCATCGGCGGCAGGGTACGCAACCTCTCCCCCTCCGAGCTTCTCGGGCAGGTCATCGTAGCTCAGCGAGATACCGCCGAGCGCATCGGCGGCATCGTGATGATGGGCATCGGTGAGCCGCTTGACAATTATGACAACGTGATACGCTTTTTGCGCCTTGTGGGCGACGAGCACGGCATCAACATCGGCTATCGGCACATTTCCCTCTCCACCTGCGGACTTGTGGACGGTATTCGCCGTCTGAGTGCCGAAAATCTCCCCATCACGCTTTCCATTTCGCTTCACGCCGCCGATGACGAGACCCGAAGCGACATCATGCCCATCAACCGCAAATGGAACATTGAAAGCCTGCTTCGGGCATGCCGAGATTGGTATGCCATCACGGGCAGACGCATTTCCTTTGAATACACACTCATTCGAGATAAAAACGACCGTCCCGAGGACGCCGAAAGGCTCGCCGAGGTGCTTAACCGTGCCCTGCGCACCCGCACCGAGACCATGCCCATTCACGTCAACCTCATTCCCGTCAACGAGGTCAAGGAAAGCGGCTTTCTGCATTCGGACAAGGCCGCCGTCAGCCGCTTTGCCGCCATTCTGGAAAAGCGTGGCATTCGTGCCACCGTGCGCCGCACGCTGGGGGCAGACATCAACGCCTCCTGCGGTCAGCTCCGCCGTGCACACGAGGCCGAGCAAGCATAACCCCCGCCTCCCTTCTTTACATATCCGATAGAAAGAAGGGGTTACGTGAAGCTTCGCATCACCAAAAAAAGAACGGGCGTGCCGTCCCGCCGTCAAGCCTATCGCCTGCTTGGCAAGGGAACGGTCAGCCGAGATCATCGTGAGGACAAGGAGACCATCTCGCTGTTTGCCCTGTTTGAAATGGCGGCTCTCAATCCGCCCGCAGGGGCAAAACGAAAAAAAAGAAAACGCCGTCCCCTGCTGCGCCCGCTCCTTGCCCGCTTACGGCATATATTGGGTCTTCCCTTCTCGGCACTCGTCAAGCGCATCAAGGGAAAGAAACGTCCCCGCCACACCAAAAAATGGTTGGGTGCGCTGTGCGCCTCGCTTCTTGTCTCGGCACTCTGTGCCACAGTGCTTCTCGTGCATTGGTTTGTTCCCAATCCATTCACGCCCGAGCAGCGTGTCAGCATTCCCCGCTTTGTGGGCGAGAGCTACCGAGAGGGCGATATGGAGCACGAGGGAGAGTATTACGTCTTTGACGTCTCGTACGTATACGATGAGGCAGAGGCAGGCACGGTGCTCTCTCAAACGCCAAGGGCAGGACTTCACCGCCTCATACGCCGAGGTGACCCCCTGCACGTGTCGCTGGTGGTCAGCCGAGGACGGCGCACCGTTGCGCTGCCCGAGCTATCGCTGTATGCGGAGCGAGATGCCCGACTTCTCCTAAAAAATCAATCGGTACGCTTTGCGGTAGCGTATACCCATTCGGATACCGTACCAAAAGGACACGTGGTGTCCACTCAGCCAAAAAGCGGCACGCTGTTGACCGACACGGATACCGTTACGCTGACAGTAAGCCTTGGCACGCTCACGCACTACACGTCAGTGCCCCCGCTGTGGGGTTTGACGGAAGCAGAGGCCGCTTATGCCCTGCAGGCCGCTCAGCTGAGCATGGGCGAGGTCCTGTACCGCACCTCCGACCGCCCTGCGGGCACGGTGATCGCACAGTCCGCCAAGGCAGGAGAATCTCTTGAGGTAGGCAGTACCGTAACCGTCACGGTCAGTGCAGGTCAGGCCTTTGAGGAGCGCACTGTTCCCGACCTGTTCGGGCTGACGCTCCCGCAAGCCGAAGCCGCTCTTGCCGCATGCGGCCTTGTCATCGGGCAGACCTTCTCGGTTCAGAGCGGCATTCCCACAGGCACGGTGATCGCACAGTCGATCCCCCCTCACACCGTTATTACCTCGGCTGTTACGGCCGTAGACCTCTATATCAGCGCATAGGCGTAGTCCTTAAAGGAGCAGCATGGATATCACACACAACGGAAAGATCATCAAGGGTGTGGGCGGTCTGTATACCGTCCGCCTCGACGGCACAGCGGAGCACGGTGGCGAGCACCGTGTTCTTTGCCGTGCCAAGGGTGGCTTTCGCCACTCTCATATCACACCGCTGGTGGGTGACAGAGTGACGGTTCAATTGGATACCGATACCGCAAAAGCGACCGATGCCGACCTCAGACGGGACGGCGGCGGTGCTGTCATCCGTGACATTTTGCCTCGCACCAACGCCCTCATTCGCCCGCCCATGGCCAACCTCGATATTCTGTTCGTCACCCTGGCGGCGGCCTCTCCCGCACCCATTTTGTCCACGGTGGATAAGCTGATCAGCATTGCCGAGTATCACAAGATAGAGCCCGTGATCGTCGTCACCAAGGCAGACCTTGATGAGAGAACGGCACAAGAGCTCTCGACGCTCTATGCCAAGGCAGGCTTTGATACCTTCGTGGTGGGGGCGGACGACGGCGGCTGCCTGTCCCCCCTTGCGGCCTATCTTAACACCCGCCTCACAGGCGGAAGAACAGCCGCCTTTGCGGGCGCGTCGGGCATTGGCAAATCCACCCTGATGAACCGTCTGTTCCCCTCTCTGTCGCTCTCCACCAACGACGTCAGCCACAAGACGGAGCGAGGACGGCACACCACACGCCACGTTGAGCTGTTTGCGCTGTCCCATACCGAGGACACCGCCTACATAGCCGATACCCCGGGCTTTTCCCTTTTGGATTTCGACCGCTTCGACTTCTTTGCCCTTGAGGATCTGCCCGACACCATGCGGGAGTTCGCCCCTCATCTCGGCCACTGCCGCTACACCAAATGCTCCCACACCGCCGAGGACGGCTGTGCGGTGCTGGAGGCCGTGAAGCGTGGCGAGATCACCCGTTCACGCCACGACAGCTTTTGTGAGATGTACGGCGTTTTACGCAACAAAAAGAAATGGTGAGGTATCTATGAAGGCCTTTATTTTGACGGGTGGCAGCATCGCCCCCGAGCATATTTTTGAAAAGCCCAACAAGGAGGACCTGGTTGTCTCTGCCGATGCTGGCTACCAAAACGCCCTTCGCCTCGGCTTCGACGTTGACGTGGCGGTGGGAGATTTCGACACCATGCCCGCAGAGCTGCTCCCCAAAACGGTGGAGCGCATACAGGTACCTGCAGAGAAGGACGTCACCGACACGCAGCTTGCCGTGGAATATGCCGTCAAGCAGGGGGCGACCGAGCTTATCATCATCGGCGGTCTTGGCGGACGGCTTGACCACACCCTCTCCAATCTTGCCATTCTGGAGGATATGGCCACGCTCGGCATACATACCGTCATCACCGACGGGGGCAACCGCGCCCGTCTGCTCTGCGCCACCTCAACGCTCATCCCCCGCCATCCGCATCTGCGCTATCTCTCCCTGCTCGCCGTGGACGAAAAGGTCAAGGGCGTGTGCGTGGAGGGCTGTCGGTATCCCCTCAAGAGGGCAACCCTTCGCCGTAGCTTCCAATATGCCGTTTCCAACGAGATCACAGAGAACTGTGCGCTCATCAGCGTGCGCCGAGGCAGGCTTTTGATTGTAGAAAGCTCCGATATATAACCACATATGACCGAGCCACATGCCCTGATAGCATGTGACTCGGTCATATATTTTACTTCAACATAAAATGATGCTTGTGAGTCTCAAGAATTCCCTCTCGCTGAAGCTTTCCAAGCTCGGACGAAAGCCCGCTTCGGTCAACCTCCAGATAATCGGCAAGCTCCTGGCGGTCAAAGGGTATATCAAAGCTCTGCGAGCCTGCCTTCTTGGCCTGCATGGACAGATACGTCAACAGCTTCTCCCTCGTGGTGCGCTTCGAGGTCACCTCAATGCGCTGATGAAACAAAATGGTCTTAGAGGCCAGATCCTTCATCAAATTGAAAATAAGCCGTTGGTGAAAGCCGCAGTGGTTTTCGCAGGTGTGCAAAATGTGTCGGCAGTCGATCAGCATCACCTCGCACGGCTCGCCTGCGATCACACTGACAGGCAAAGTTTTCACCTCAGCGCAGGCGAAGGCCTCGGCAAACACCTCCGAGGGCGTCAGATTGGACAAAATGCTTCGGTTACCGTAATAATCCACCTGCACGACCTGGGCCGTGCCCGACAGCATGATCCCGATATGCACGGCAGGCGCACCCTCGGCAAAAATGGTAAACTTTTTATCAAAGGCAGACACCTTAGCGCCAATGCAGGTCAGCATGCGGAGCAGATCCTCATCCGCAATATCACAAAAAAGCGGACATTTCTTCAAAATAGGCAAATATTGTTTCATTTTTTCTTCCTTTTGTTGAAAATTCAACATACTTGTTACGTTTATTATAGTATAATGAGATCACAAAATCAAGGAGGAATTGAAAAATGATCCGTAAAATTATCAAAATAGATGAAGAAAAATGCAACGGCTGCGGTGCTTGTGCGGCGGCATGCCACGAGGGTGCGATCGAAATGGTAAACGGGAAGGCACATCTATCCCGCGAGGACTACTGCGACGGCCTTGGCGATTGCCTGCCCGCCTGCCCGACGGGAGCGATCACCTTTGAGGAGCGTGAAGCACCCGCCTACAACGAAGTAGCGGTCCGCCAAGCCAAAATGCAAAAGCACGGCATCACGCTTCCCTGCGGTTGCCCGGGAACGCAGGCCAAGGCCATCAAGCGTGAGGCTTCCGCCCCCGCTGTGCGAAGCGCTATGACCAGCCAGCTGATGCAATGGCCCTGCCAGATCAAGCTTGTGCCCGTCCACGCCCCCTACTTTGAAAATGCCAATCTGCTTATCGCCGCCGACTGTACGGCGTATGCCTACGCTTCCTTTCACAATGACTTCATCCGCAATCACATCACACTCATCGGCTGTCCCAAGCTTGACGAGGGCGACTACGCCGAGAAGCTGACCGAGATCATCGCCAACAACAACATCAAAAGCCTCAAGATCGTGCGCATGGAGGTGCCCTGCTGCGGCGGCATCGAGAATGCCGCCAAGAGAGCCTTGCAGGCAAGCGGTAAGTTTATCCCCTGGCAGGTGATCACCATCTCCACGGACGGAAAAATTTTAGAGTAAAATCATAAAAAACTATTCCATATTGTTCAAAAATGTGATATAATCAAATGTAATAGGAAAAACTATTCGTAATTGAGGTAAAAAAACATGACAATCACAAAAGACATTCTCTATATCGGCGTTAACGACCATGCCGTTGATCTGTTTGAGGGACAGTACAAGGTTCCCCATGGCATGGCCTACAACTCCTACGCCATCGTAGACGACAAGATCGCCATCATGGACACGGTGGATGCCCGCTTCACACACGAATGGCTGGATAACATTCAGAACGCACTCGGCAGCCGCAAGCCCGACTATCTGATCGTTCAGCACATGGAGCCTGACCATTCTGCCAACATTATGAGCTTTATGTCCGCCTATCCCGAGGCTGTCGTCGTATCCTCTGCCAAGGCCTTTGTTATGATGCAAAACTTCTTTGGCACGGATTTTGCCGACAAGCGCATCGTAGTAGGCGAGGGCGACACGCTTACGCTGGGTAAGCACACGCTGACCTTCGTTACCGCCCCCATGGTGCATTGGCCCGAGGTCATCGTAACCTATGACAGCACAGACAAGGTGCTATTCTCTGCCGACGGCTTTGGCAAATTCGGTGCGCTTGACGCCGAAGAGCCTTGGGCAGACGAGGCTCGCCGCTACTATATCGGCATCGTGGGCAAGTACGGAACACAGGTACAGGCACTTCTGCGAAAGGCCGCAGGGCTTGACATTGCCACCATCTGCCCCCTGCACGGCCCCGTGCTGAC
Organism: Oscillospiraceae bacterium; assembly: GCA_015063655.1. Taxonomy (GTDB): domain Bacteria; phylum Bacillota; class Clostridia; order Oscillospirales; family CAG-272; genus HGM12713. The sequence continues at coordinate 304 of SVTU01000003.1, read as the reverse complement.
GGAAAACCTCGGCTACTATCTTGGCCTGTATGATACGTGGTCCTCGTATCAGCCCGAGGATGAGGGCATCGTGATCGCCTATACCTCGATATACGGCAACACCAAGAAGGCCGTTCTCGCCCTTGCCGACAAGCTGACTGCCAAGGGTGCGCCCAAGGTTGTTTTGCACGATCTCGCTCGCACCGACATGGCACTTGCCGTGGCCGATGCCTTCCGTTACAGCAAGCTGGTGCTGGCCACCACAACCTATAACGCCGACATTTTCCCCTTCATGCGTGAGTTTATCGACCACCTCACCGAGCGC
>SVTU01000144.1 GCA_015063655.1 Oscillospiraceae bacterium | reverse complement strand
GTGTCCCTTGGGATACACGCTTTTTGTCTTGTTAAACGCTTTTTATTGTTTTCTTTTGCTTGACGAAATACGTTAGGAAAGCGGTGTGTGCGATGCAGGTGATGATCCAGGAAACGGGGTATGAGAGATACACGGTTTCGGGGAAGCGGAAGAAGGGGAATACCGCAAAAATAAACAGCAGGCGGATGCCGCAAGCCCCGAGCAGTGAAACGACCATGGCCGTAGTGGAGCGGTTCATGCCGCGCAGCGCACCGCTCAGCGTTTCCATGATGCCGCACAAAAAATAGGTGGGCGGGACAAGCCAGACCCGACGAAAGGCGGCTTCCAGCACGGCGGTGTTGCCCTCGGTATACAGTCCGATGAGAGGCTCACGGAACACAACGCACAGCACGCCCAGGGAGAAGCCGACAAGTGAGGTGAGAACGGAGCATTCGGTTACGATACGGCGAATGCGGTCATAGCGTCCGGCTCCCACGTTCTGTCCCACAAAGGTGACAGAGGCTTGGCTGACGGCGTTCATCGCAATATAGATAAAGGATTCCAAATTACTGCAGGCACTGTTGCCCGCCACGACCACGTCGCCGAAGCTGTTGATAGAGGATTGAATGAGCACGTTCGAAAAGGAGAACAGAACGCCCTGAAGTCCCGAAGGGACACCGATGGCCAAAATGTGGCGAAGCTTATCCCCGTGAATGCGAAGACGTTTGATGCTCAGGTGCAGGTAGCCCTTTTGCTTCATCAGATACACGGTCACCATGACGGCAGAGGCAAGCTGTGAGGCGATGGTGCCGATGGCAACGCCTGCCACGCCCATGTGAAAGACGATCACAAGCAACAGATTGAGTGCTACGTTCAACAGTCCCGAGGTGGCAAGGAAGATAAGGGGGCGGGTGGTATCGCCTGTGGAGCGCAAAATGGCGGCGGCGTAGTTATAGAGCATAGAAGCGGGAACACCCAAAAAGACAATACGGATGTAGAGAAGTGCCAAGGGGAAAACCTCCTCGGGCGTATCCATCATGCGCAGAAGCGGCGAGGAAAAGGCAATGCCGAGAAGGGAGACGATAACGCCCAGGATGAGGGATGTGAGAATGGCGGTGTGCAGGATCTTTTCTACCTCTTTTTCCTTCTTGGCACCGATGGCATGCGCCACGCAAACGCCCGCACCCACCGAAAGACCTGTAAAGAGTCCCAAGATCAGATTTTGCAGTGCCCCCGTAGAACCAACGGCGGCAAGAGCGGTGTGCCCGTCAAAGCGTCCCACCACCATCAGATCAGCCGCATGATACAGGGACTGTAAGAGACCCGACAAAATGAGGGGCAGGGAAAAGCGAACGATCTTAAAAAAGGTCTTTCCCTCGGTCATATTGATGCTTTGAGATACGGACGCCATACCATCACCTCGTTTTTTTGTGTTGCGTACAGGTCTCATTATAACAGATTTTCGGAGAAAGTCAAGAGAATGGCGGCAGAAGAATACAAAAAGTTCAAACAAGTCGGAGTAAAGTTATGTCCTTTGATTGACAAACGCCGCAAGGTGTGATATAATAAATTGTTAAGAATAAAAAGCCAAGAAAGGCACGGTAACGAATATGGCACAAATGCTTTCCACACAGCCCTACAAGGGGACAAGAGATTTTTATCCCGCAGACATGAAGCTGCGCAACTGGTTCTTCGGACGTATCCGCCGAGCGCTTGAGCTGGCGGCCTTCGAGGAATACAACGGTCCTATGCTGGAATCGTTGGATATATATATTGCCAAGAGCGGTGAGGAGATCGCCAACGAGCAGACCTATAATTTTACTGACAGAGGCGGCCGCCGCTTGGCTGTGCGACCCGAAATGACCCCCACGGTGGCACGCTTGGTCGCCGCCAAGATGGGTGAACTGAATTTTCCGCTCAAATGGTTCTCCATCCCCAACCTCTATCGCTACGAGCGTCCTCAGCGTGGCCGCCTGCGTGAGCATTGGCAGGTAAACGTGGATATTTTTGGATGCGATACCTACGAAGCGGATCTGGAGATCATCTCCACGGCCGTATCTCTGATGCGTGCCTTTGAGGCAGATGAGAGCATGTTCCGTGTGCATATCAACAACCGTCGCTTCTTCAACGACGTGATCGCCGCCATTGCGGGCACGGATGCCGAGGGAAGCCGCAAGGTCTCCAAGGTGGTGGACCGCAGGAACAAGGTGACACGTGAGGCGTATGAAAAAGATATGGCTGAGCTTGGCGTGGATGCGGACAAGCTTGCCCGTATCGATGCGCTGTACAGCATGAGCGTGGAGGAGGCAACCGCCCTTTGCCCCGAGTCCCGTGGCTCGCAGGAGCTTTTGGAGCTGTTCCGTGCCTTGCGTGAGCTGGGACTTGACAAGTATTGCGTGTTTGATTTCGGTATCATTCGAGGCTTGGATTATTATACGGGTACGGTATTCGAGGTCTTTGACGAGGCACCCGAGAACAACCGTGCTATGTTTGGCGGCGGACGCTACGATAACCTTGTGGGGCTGTTCGTTAAGAACGCCAATATTTCGGGCGTTGGTTTTGGCTTTGGTGACGTCACGCTGGAGAACTTCCTTGTAACGCACAAGCTGATCCCCGATATTTACGCCTCTGGCACGAAGGTGCTGGTCACTCGCTTTGACGACGTGCCCTATGCCCGCTATACGGCACTGGTGGCCGAAATGAGAGAAAATGGCATTGAAAGCTCTATGTATATCGGACAAAAGAAGTTCGGTAAGCAGATCGATTATGCCATCCGCAACAATTACAGCCACATCGTGGTGATGGGCGGCAGTGAGCTGGCAAGCGGAACGCTCAAGGTCAAAAACCTGAAAACGAGAGAAGAGACGGAAATGCCCATCGAGGCACTTGTGTCCTTCCTTTTGGCATGAGCGACGGCCGCATTGCGCTGTGGACGCTTTGCTTTGAGGACGGAGCGGAGCTGCCCGAGGCCCTGCTTGCCATGCCCGACGTCAGCTGTTACGTGCGGCTTGACGGCGAGCAGGTGATCGCCATGGCGTTTGCCGTGCCCGTGAGGGCGCAGAACGGTATGATGGGTGACTATCTGTACGGCGTGTGCGTGCATCCCGAGTATCGGGGGCGAGGCCTTTTTCGCGATCTGATGGCAGAGGCGGAGGCGTGTGCGTTGGGGAAGGGAAGAGACTTTTTGTGTCTGATCCCCGCAGACGAACGCCTGCGCAGGACGTATGCATCGATGGGCTATGTGCTTTCCGTACCCTGCTACGGCCAGCCGTGCGAGCAGGGGGCACAGACGATCCTTCCTTGCTCAAAGGAGTTTTTTGCATATATGCAGGATGCCGACCTTGACGGTGAGTACCCCGTGATGGGGCAGGGCAAGGCACTCTGCGATACACAGCTTCCGC
>SVTU01000143.1 GCA_015063655.1 Oscillospiraceae bacterium | reverse complement strand
CGTTGTCTGCCCGATCTTGCGCCCTGGGACGTTGATGATACGCTTGAGCCGTTCGTTGTCGGCGTGATTGTTGATCAGCTGAAGATAAGCCACAATGTCCCGAATCTCCTTGCGGTCATTGAAGCGCACACCACCGAGCAGGCGATACGGCACGCCGCTCTTGGCAAAGGCTCGCTCGATGACGTTGGATTGGGCATTGGTGCGGTACAGCACGGCAAAATCACGGTAGGTGCGCTTCCCCGATGCCACGGTGCGAAGCACGGTATCCACAATATATCTTGCCTCCTCGTTCTGCGTGTCGCACTGACGCAGCGTCAGCTTTTCGCCCTTGCCTCGAACCGAGCGAAGCGTTTTGCCCTTTCGGGAGGCATTGTTGCGAATCACGGCATTGGCCGCCTGCAAAATGTGCGAGGTGGAGCGGTAATTATCCTCCAGGCGAATGACCTTGGCATCCTTGTACGTAGAGTCAAAATTGAGAATGTTGGTAATGTCGGCGCCTCGGAATTTATAGATACTCTGATCATCGTCACCCACCACCATCACGTTGCGGTAGCCGCCCCCCAGAAGCTCGGTCAGACGGAACTGCGCATAGTTGGTATCCTGATACTCGTCCACCGCTACGTAGCGGAACTTACGCTGATAGAACTGTCTTGCCTCCTCGTTTCGCTCCAGAAGCCTTACCGTCTGCATGATGATATCGTCAAAATCCAAGGCATTCGCCTCGGACAAGCGCTTTTGATACACACGGTAGACCTTGGCGATCTGCCTTGTGCGGAAATCGGTATTGCATTCCCGTGCGAACTCCTCGGGGGTCATCAGGCGCTCCTTGGCACGGCTAATGTACGACAGCACCGTTTTATGCGGCAGCATCTTTTCATCTATGTTCAATTCACGAAGCACCGAGCAAACCGTTTTTTTGCTGTCGTCGGCATCATATACGGTAAAGCCCTTGGCATAGCCTGCCGACTCACACCACGTGCGAAGAATGCGCATACAGATGGAGTGGAAGGTACCCGCCCATATGTCGTTGCTGACGGTCTCGTCCTCAAAAGCGTTGCGGATACGGCTCTTGATCTCGTTGGCCGCCTTGTTGGTAAAGGTGATGGCAAGCACCTGCCAGGGCGGACAAGGGGACGAGCTGAACTCGGGCAAAATGTCCTCAATATCACAAGCATCCATCAGGCTCGCACGCTCAAGGCGATTCACTGCCTGCTCCGTCAGCCCCTCGGGCATGTCATCGCAAAAATAGGCGTTGCCGTAGCGTATGATGAACGCAATGCGGCGGACAAGCACGGTGGTCTTACCGCTTCCCGCTCCCGCCAGCACCAAAAGAGGCCCCTGTGTGGTGAACACAGCCTGCCTTTGGCTCTCGTTGAGAGTGCCGTAAACCTTATCAAATAATCTGCGCTTGGCGCAAAGATAGCGTTGCTTGATTTCCATGGCTTCTCCGTTTCGGTCGATGATCATACGATCATTATACATCATTTCCTTTCGTTTTTCAAGAGGGAAAGTAAAAAAGAAGGGGGGCTGTCTCACACGTGAGACAGCCCCCGCAAGGAAGGACCGATATATTTACAAGGATATTGTCTGAACCGTCTTCTCCGTAAAGTCCACGGTGAGAGTGCGCAGAGCACCGCCCTTGGCAAGGCGGAAATCGACCTTGCCCGTTCCCTGCACCGTAGCCGTGTCGTTAGAGATCGAAAGCACCTCGCCGTCCTCGCTTACGGGCCAAGCGGCTACACTTTCATTACACACGCACTTGAGCATAATGCCAAACGGGAGGGCTACGTCGTACACAGTCTTGCCAAGGCGCAATGCAGCGTGTCTGTCAAAGTCGGGGGCGCGGTACCAGTCCATAGCCAAGAAATACATGTGGCGTGTTCCGTCGGTCTGGTCATAGGCGGCGAAGGATACATCATCCCCTGCACTTGCCCAGATTTGCTCGGCATCGCCCGCCTCACGGCACAATGTCTTCATCTGCTCCTCGTAATCGGCACGGATGGCGGCATGCGAGGGGTATTCACGGGTGTTGAACATCACGATCTTACCCTTGCCCACTCGATATACAACAACAAGCGGCTGTCCGTCATCGGTGGTAGCCAGAACCTCATCGGGCGTATGTGCGTTGGTGCACACCGTCACGGGTACACCGCGGTAGGTCGTTTCCGCAAAGACGGGATCCCCTTTGCAGAACGACAGAGCGTTTTGCTCGAAGGAAAGATGGTTGGCATGAAGGTCGGCTATATTCGAGGTAGTGGTGAGATGTGCCCGTGTGAGAAGCAAGGAAGCCCCACTCCTGACACGGTTATACAGCTTTTGGGCCTCCTCTGCCTCACAGCGATTATATCCCATAAACATCAGCGTACGGTAATCACGGAAAACGGCAGGCTTTGCCTCCACGGAAATGGCGTCAAGATTGCCGTAAGGCGTACCGCTGTGATACCCCTGGGGTACGTCATCGGGACAACCGTGACGATACACACTCACCACGGGATTTGCCTTAGGATACACAGCGGTAAGCAAATCCCAGCTATCCTCCGCCGCCGTCTGCCGTTCCATAATGCCCCAGGTTTTGTTCTTGCCGAAGAAGGTAGTGCCGTCGTCACGCCCATGCAGGAAAGCGATCGGCGTATAGAATGAGCCCGTGCGGCTGTGGCTGCTGACGTAACGGTAGAAGTCCTGTTGCTGCCTCAGGTGTGCCGTACAAGCCTTGCCGAAGCGATGGTGATGCTCGTAATACTCCTCCAAATGCCATAAGCCCTCTTCGGTATTAATGTCGGTAGCGCCCTCCATATACGAAGCGTACAGCGCTAAGCGGAAGCGACGGAAGCGAGCGAGAGACTCATGCGGGGTGCTGGACCACTGCACGGCGTGATGCACGCCGTAGGTCTTCAAGCCATACTCCTTGGCAACCCCTCGAATAAAGCCCATAATAGGCTCCATAGTTTGGTACATGGTTTCCGCGCCAACCCAAGAATAGCCCGCCTCCAACATACAACGGAAGAGAGCGGATGGCCCCGTGTGTCGAGTATCTCTCTGCTGTCTCACTGCCGCCAGGGACGCTACAGATTGCTCGTGTGCCGAGCGGTAATCGGCAGGAAACTGACGGTTGACGTAAAAATACGCCTTACCGTTTACGTATCGGACATAAGACTTACCGTAACGCGATGATGTATATTCCGGCTTTTCCGCATATGCAAAGTACACCATATCAGCAAACATTTCCACGGTGGGCGAGGTAATCTCACGCACGGACCAATAGTACTGCGCACCGTCATTCTCGTGCATCTGAATGCCGAGAAAGCCCTTGCCACGAAGTAATTCCTCGCTCGGCTGTGTGGAAAGACCGGGAATCTCCCGTCCATCCGCCATCAGCACGTATTTCAGATTCAGTTCGTTCATCAAACGGCGGAATTCTCGCCATACCTGCTCGTTGATGGTTCGTGTGCCCGACCAACGGTAGGTAGG
>SVTU01000142.1 GCA_015063655.1 Oscillospiraceae bacterium | reverse complement strand
AAAAAAGGACTTGACAAACAAGTCCTTTTTTGTTACAATGATTTGAGAATCATTCTCAAATTGGAGGAGATATGTCAAGCTATCACACCGAGCAAAAGCGGCTTCTGACAGAGTTTTTGGACAGACACCCCGACGAGGCCTTGACCGTAGACTCTCTGTATGAGGGACTTTATGCCGAGGCACAGGGACGCACCGTGCCCGCCAAAAGCACCCTATATCGCTTGCTCAACCGCCTATACGAGGAGGGAGAGGTCAAGCGGTTTGTTCCCGACGGTCAAAAATGCTACGTCTACGAGCGCATAGCCTCACCGCTGTGCCACTCTCACCTTCACTTGCGTTGCACCGACTGCGGCAGGCTGTTTCACATGCCGCACGAGGAGTCGGACGAGCTGCTGTTGCGCATTCGCAAGGGCTGTCACTTCGCCGTCAGCGAGGCAGACACCGTTCTGCTCGGCACCTGCCTTGGCTGTACCAACAAGAAAAAGGAAGCAACACCATGAAAAAACAATACCGTACGTTCGCTCTTTTGCTTGCCCTGCTCTGCCTTCTCTGCCCGTTTTCATCCTGTAAGGCAAGGCAAAAAAGCACCGATTATACCATCGTTTGCACCGTATTTCCCGTGTACGATTGGGTTATGAATATCGTAGGGGACACCGAGGGCATTTCGGTCTCCCTGCTGGTTCAAAACGGCACAGACCCGCACAGCTATCAGCCCTCGGTTGCCGACATTGCCGCCGTTTCGGATTGCGACATGCTGATCCGCACGGGCGGTGTATCCGAAGCGTGGCTTGACGACGTGCTGGCGCAAGCCCCCCGTGAGGAGCGATCCGTTGTGTCGCTGCTCCCTCTGCTCGACACCCCCGCTCACCACGAGCATGACGCCGAGCATGATGACCACAGCCACAGCGAGGCTTACGACGAGCACGTTTGGCTCTCGCTCAAGAACGCCGCCGTGCTGACCGAGGCGATCGGCAAGGCCGTTACCGATGCCCGCCCCGAGGATGCCGAGACGATAGAGAGCAACACCGAGGCGTATCTATCCCGCCTGCAGGCCTTGGACGGAGCATATGAGCAGGCCGCAAAAGAGGCCGTGTGTCGGCACCTCGTGTTTGCCGACCGTTTCCCCTTCCGCTATCTCTTGGACGACTACGGTCTGACGTATGACGCCGCCTTTGAGGGCTGCTCGGCGGAGACCGAGATCAGCTTTGAAACCGTCACACGCTTAGCCGAGCGCATCGATGCACTCTCGCTCTCACACGTGATCATCACGGAGAGCGGCGACCGCTCCCTGGCCTCTGCCGTCATCGATAACACCACAGAAAAGAGAGCTGAAATCCTCGTGATGGATTCCATGCAGTCCTATACCAAAAGCCACACCGCATCCTATCTTACCGTTATGGAGGAAAACCTTTCGGTGCTTCGCACCGCTATGAAGGGCTGATCGTTATGCCGTTACTTGTTTGTCAGGACCTGACCCTCGGCTACGAGGGCAAGGCCGTTATCAAAAATCTATCCTTTGAGGTCCGTGCGGGCAACTACGTGTGCATCGTAGGAGAAAACGGCTCGGGCAAGACCACGCTGATGCGTGCGCTTTTGCACCTGCTCTCTCCGCAGTCGGGCGAGATCCGCTTCTCAGACGGGCTTACCGCCCACGATATCGGGTATCTCCCCCAGCGCACCGAGGCGCAAAAGGACTTCCCTGCCTCGGTGCGTGAGGTGGTGCTGTCGGGCTTTGCAGGCAAAAGCCGCTCTCCCTTTTTGAGTCGGGAACAGCGAAGCAGTGCGGGGCAGATCATGGAGCGGCTGGGCATCGCCCCGCTCGCCTCTCGCTCCTTCCGCACCCTCTCGGGCGGTCAGCAGCAGCGCACGCTTCTGGCACGTGCCCTATGCGCCACGGGCAAGCTGCTGCTCTTAGACGAACCTATGGCCTCGCTTGACCCCACGGCGGCGCACGAGCTGTATCACACCATCGAGGAGCTGAACCGCCGTGATGGCATCACCGTGGTGATGATCACGCACGACGTTCACACCGCTTCCCATTACGCCACACACATTTTGGATATCGGAAGCACCCCCCACTTCTTCGGTACGGTGGCCGAATACCGTGCCATTGGCCGCCTGTGCGGCTGCGGAGAGGAGGCTGAGAACGATGCATGAGCTTTGGCTGACCTTGACACACTATCTGCAATACCCCTTTGTTTGGCGCGCCCTTGCGGTGGGCGTGCTGATCGCCCTTTGCTCCGCCGTGCTGGGCGTGGCTTTGGTTCTGCGCCGCTTCTCCTTCATCGGGGACGGTCTGTCACACGTGGCCTTTGGGGCTATGGCAATTGCCGCCGTGGTGGGACTTGTTGACAACATGCTGATCGTTCTGCCCGTTACGGTGCTGTCCGCCGTTCTGCTGTTGCAGAGTGGAGAGCGTTCGCACGTGCGGGGCGATGCCGCCATTGCCACCGTTTCGGTGGGTGCGCTGGCTCTTGGCTACCTGCTGCTACACCTGTTCTCCCCCTCGGCCAACGTCTCGGCCGATGTATGCGGCACGCTGTTTGGCTCGGTGGCCATTCTCACGCTGTCAAGGATGGACGTCATTCTCTGTTTGTTGCTATCCTTTCTTGTCCTCATGGCGTTTGTGTTGCTGTATCACAAGCTGTTTTGCGTGACCTTTGACGAGAGCTTTGCCGCCGCCTCGGGCATTCGTGTCAGGCTCTGCAACCTGGCTCTTGCCGTGATGTGTGCGGGCATCATCGTGCTGGCCATGAAGCTGGTCGGCTCGCTTCTCGTGTCGGCCCTCATCGTTTTGCCCGCTCTGTGCGCCATGCGCCTGCGCCATACCTTTCGGGGTGTGCTGATCGCCTCTGCCGTCATTTCGGTTTGCGGGGCTATCGTTGGCATGCTGACCGCCATTCTCTTCTCAACCCCCGTTGGCGCTACCGTGGTAGCCGTTGACCTGCTGTTTTTCGGCATTCTGTCGCTTGTCGGCATGTGCCGCCGATCTTAATACCCAAAGGAGAACCTATATGAAAATTGCATTGATCGCACACGATAAGAAAAAGAACGAGATCATTGAGCTTGCCAAGCAATATCAAGAGGTGTTGGCCAACCACGAGCTGTATGCCACGGGTACAACGGGTACGCTCATCATGGGCGAGACGGGCCTTTCCATTCACCGCATGAAGAGCGGACCGCTTGGCGGCGACCAGCAGATCGGTGCGATGCTGGCCGAGGGCAAGCTTGATCTGATCATCTTTTTGCGTGACCCTCTCACCGCACAGCCCCACGAGCCTGACGTATCGGCCCTGCTTCGTCTGGGCGACGTGCAGTGCATTCCCCTTGCGACCAACAAAAGCTCCGCCACCGTCATGCTTGAGGCGATGAAGAGCGGTATCTATTTTGCTTGAGACAGGCATTGAATATTCGAATGGCTCTGCCATTCGCCGGCGGGCGAACACACAGGTTCGCCCCTACAGATACAC
>SVTU01000141.1 GCA_015063655.1 Oscillospiraceae bacterium | reverse complement strand
GCACACAGGTACAGGCACTTCTGCGAAAGGCCGCAGGGCTTGACATTGCCACCATCTGCCCCCTGCACGGCCCCGTGCTGACGGAAAACCTCGGCTACTATCTTGGTCTGTATGATACGTGGTCCTCGTATCAGCCCGAGGATGAGGGCATCGTGATCGCCTATACCTCGGTATACGGCAACACCAAGAAGGCCGTTCTCGCCCTTGCCGACAAGCTGACTGCCAAGGGTGCGCCCAAGGTTGTTTTGCACGATCTCGCCCGCACCGACATGGCACTTGCCGTGGCCGATGCCTTCCGTTACAGCAAGCTGGTGCTGGCCACCACAACCTATAACGCCGACATTTTCCCCTTCATGCGTGAGTTTATCGACCACCTCACCGAGCGCAATTTCAGCAACCGCACCGTTGGCATCATCGAAAACGGAAGCTGGGCCCCCATGGCAGCCAAGGTAATGAGAGGCATGCTGGAAAACAGCAAAAATATCACATATTGTGATACAACAGTGCGTATCCTCTCGGCGACGAACGAGGACAACGCCGCACAGATCGAGGCTCTGTCCGATGAGCTTTGCCGTGAGTATCTGGCACAGCAGGAAACGACCGCCAACAAGAACGATCTCAAGGCTCTCTTCAATATCGGCTACGGCCTGTACGTTGTGACCTCTCACGACGGTAAAAAGGATAACGGCCTGATCGTCAACACGGTCACGCAGGTCACCAACACCCCCAACCGCATTGCCGTGACCATCAACAAGGCCAACTATTCGCACCATATCATCAAGCAGACGGGCAAGATGAACATCAACTGCCTGACGGTTGAGGCTCCCTTCTCCGTTTTCGAGGCCTTTGGCTTCCGCAGCGGCAGAAACGTGGATAAATTTGCCGACTGCACGCCCCTTCGCTCTGACAACGGCCTTGTGTTCCTGCCCCGCTATATCAATTCCTTTATGTCCCTGAAGGTTGAGCAGTACGTGGATCTTGACACCCACGGCATGTTCATCTGCTCTGTCACCGAGGCAAGAGTTTTATCCGACAAGGAAACCATGACGTATACGTATTACCAGAACCACGTTAAGCCCAAGCCCCAAACGGAAGGTAAGAAGGGCTACGTGTGCAAGATCTGCGGATACGTATATGAGGGTGAGGAGCTTCCCGAGGACTTCATTTGCCCCCTCTGCAAGCACGGTGCATCCGACTTTGAGCCGATCAAATAAAAAAGGAGATATTCATATGAATGCTAAGGTACACGAGCTGTTAAATCAGCAGATCAATAAGGAATTCTATTCCGCCTATCTGTATTTGGAGTTTTCCAACTATTTTAAGGCACAGAGCCTTGACGGCTTTGCCAATTGGTACATGGTGCAGGCGCAGGAGGAGAGAGATCATGCCATGCTGTTCTACACCTACCTGCAAAATGAAAACGTCCCCGTCACACTGGAGGCCATCGACAAGCCCGACAAGCAATTCTCCTGCCACATGGACGTGCTTCGTGCGGGTCTTGAGCATGAAAAGTACGTTACCTCGCTCATCAACGATATCTACGGCGCCGCCTATGACGTGCGTGACTTCCGCACCATGCAGTTTTTGGACTGGTTTGTCAAGGAGCAGGGCGAGGAGGAGACCAACGCCACGGATCTGATCGCCAAGATGGAGCTGTTTGGCTCGGACCCCAAGAGCCTGTACATGCTCAATCAAGAGCTTGCGGCAAGAGTATATACAGCACCGTCCCTGGTTCTGTAAGCCATAAAAATTCATTGATATAAGGAGAAACACACATGAAAAAGTACGTTTGCGACGTTTGCGGCTGGGAATATGACGAGGCCCTTGGAGACGAGGAGCATGGCATTGCCCCAGGCACGAAGTTTGAGGATCTTCCCGAGGATTTTGAATGCCCCCTGTGCGGTGTTGGCAAGGACAGCTTCAGCGAAGCGTAAAGGAGACATGACATGAAGGAAAACTACATGGTTTGTAACTGCAAGCAGGTAAGCTACGCGGATATTGCCGATGCTCTGCATCAGCACGACTCCTTCTCCGACGTGCTTGAGGCCTTCGAGGACGTCAAAGAAATCACACACTGCTCCACGGGCTGTGGCGGCTGTCATGACAAGGTGATGGATATCATCTCCGAGCTGATGATGGGCGCGGAAGCTAACGTATAAGTATTCTTGCAAAAGCTTCTCGGCCATCTAACAGGGCTGTCTCAAATTGATATTTGAGACAGCCCTGTTTGTTTTCTTTCTCTAAATCGACAAACGCTGAGAGGATAGACGCCTCTCTGTGCCTTTTTTGCTTCAAAATCACATAAAACCACGCATACGGTGTTGACGAAACGCCGTTTTTTTGGTATGATAATAGTGTAAATAGAGATAAGGAAGGCATATACGATGACCATTCACGAAGAAATTGAATTGCTGTGTACCAATGCGGCGGCAGCGGCGGGCAAGCTGGCTCTCGCCACCACAAAGCAAAAAAACGAGGCGCTGTGCCGCATGGCAGAGGCCTTAAAGGAGCATACCGATTATATATTAGATGCCAACAGACAGGATCTTCAGCACGCCTCGGAAAACAGCGTCCCCCCCACCATGCTTGACCGTCTCTCCCTCTCCGAGGCACGCATTCGCAGCATCGCCGATGCCCTGCGTGAGGTGGCATCACTTCCTGACCCCGTGGGTCAGGGGGAGGAATGGACCCGTCCGTCAGGCATCACCATTCGCCGTATCCGTGTGCCACTCGGCGTGGTTGCCATGATCTATGAGGCTCGCCCCAACGTTACGGTTGATTCCGCCGCCCTTTGTATCAAAACGGGCAATGCCGTGATATTGCGAGGGGGCAAGGAGGCGATCTGCACCAATACGGCCATAGTGTCCGTTATGCAAAAGGCCTTGGAGGGGTGTGGCTTTGACCCCAACAGCGTAGGCCTTGTCACCTCTACCGACCGTGAGAGTGCCAAGGTACTGATGACCATGAAGGGTAAGATCGACGTGCTGATCCCCCGAGGCGGAAAGGGACTTATTCGCTCGGTCACGGAGAACGCCACCGTTCCCGTCATTGAAACGGGTGCGGGCAACTGCCACCTGTACGTGGACGAAAGTGCCGACATCGATATGGCGATACGGGTCGCCATCAATGCCAAATGCTCCCGCCCGTCCGTGTGCAACGCCATCGAAACCTTGCTGGTGCATACGGCGATCGCCCCAAAATTCCTGCCCAAATTCTATGAGGAAGCGCAAAAGTACGAGCTGACGCTGCGCGGCTGTGCCAAAACGCGGGTGCTGATCGGAGCGGACGAGGCAACCGAGGAGGATTACGCCACCGAGTATAACGACTATATCTTGGCGATCCGTGTGGTGGATTCGGTGTATGACGCCATCGATCACATCAATCGCTACAACACAGGACACAGTGAAGCGATCATCACGGAAAGCGAGGACAGTGCCGAGGTCTTTTTGCAGCGTGTCAATGCCGCCGCCGTGTACG
>SVTU01000140.1 GCA_015063655.1 Oscillospiraceae bacterium | reverse complement strand
TGGCGGAGAAGGAGAGATTTGAACTCTCGCGCCGGTTAATCCCGACCTACACCCTTAGCAGGGGCGCCTCTTCGGCCAACTTGAGTACTTCTCCGTATACTCTGCAAGCCGCCGTTTTTCAGACTTGCATAGAGTATTATACCCCGTTTGCGGGCATTTGTCAATACTTTTTTGCGTTTTTACTTCTTTTTCTTTTCAAAGTTTTCGTTTTGGGCTATTTGGTGCGTCTTTGGCTTTTCTTTGCCTGGGGCTTATCCTCTTTTGACCTCTTTTGTGTCGCCGTTTGCTTTTTGGCTTCTCGTTCTTGACTTTGCTTGTTGCTCTTGATATAATGAAGCTGATACATGCCGCTTGTCGGCACAAAGGAGGATACCTATGCTGTATAAGAAGAACAAGGGCGAGCTGTTGGATATGTCATTGTTTGCGCATCCGACCTCGGAATACCGTGGTACGCCGTTTTGGGCGTGGAACTGCAAGCTGGACAGAGAGCAGATCCTGCGTCAGGTGGACTATTTTGCCGAAATGGGCTTTGGCGGATTTCATATGCATTCCCGCACGGGCATGGCGTCCGAGTATCTTGGCGAGGAATTTATGGGGCACATTCGTGCCGCCGTGGACCGTGCCAAGGAAAAGGGCATGCTGGCGTGGCTGTACGACGAGGACCGCTGGGCATCGGGTGCTGCAGGTGGGTACGTTACCGTCCACAAAAAGTTCCGTGCCAAGAAGCTGCTCCTGACCCGTGAGCATCAGGCGGCCTGCTACGACAAGACCAAGGCGTTTGACAAGGGTGAGCTGTACTATCTGACGGCCTACGACGTGCGCCTTGACCCCAAAACGGGATACCTTCTGGACTTTGCCCGCATCGACGAGGACGCAGCGGCCGAGGGCGACAAGTGGTATGCTTACGTATACACCTTTGCAGACGACCCGTGGTTTAACAACCAAAGCTATCCCGATACCATGGACGAGGAGACCATGGCAACCTTTATCGACATCACCTACAATGCCTATGCCCGCACGGTGGGCGATGAGTTTGACAAGACTGTTCCCGCCATCTTTACCGACGAGCCGAACGTGGGCCATTTCCGCAACAAGGTCAAAACGGTGGCTGACACGGCGCTGGGCACGGACGATCTTTACTATGCGTGGTCACGCTTCTTTGAGGAGAAGTGGCAAGAGCGGTACGGTGACGACGTGCTGGACAGCCTTCCCCTTCTGGTGTGGATCACCGAGGACAGACGTGACACAAGGGTCAAATATCGCTATTTTGACCTGGTGGGCGAGCTGTTTGCCAAGGCCTTCCACGATCAGTGCGGGGCATGGTGCGAGGCGCACGGCATTGCGCTGACGGGTCACGTGCTTCGCGAGCCGTTGCTCATCAACCACGGCGTTGCGCTTGGCGACCTGATGCGTCAGTATCGCTCCTACACCATTCCCGGCATCGACATGCTGTGTGATTACGTGGAGCTGACCACCGCCAAGCAGTGCCAATCCGTGGTGCATCAGATGGGCAAGGAGGCTATGCTCTCCGAGCTGTACGGCGTGACCAACTGGGATTTTGACTTCCGTGGTCACAAGTTCCAGGGTGACTGGCAGGCGGCCCTTGGCGTGACGGTGCGTGTGCCGCACCTGTCGTGGATGTCGATGGGCGGTGAGGCCAAGCGTGACTATCCCGCTTCCATTTTCTATCAATCCGCATGGTACAAACAATATCCGTATATTGAGGATCACTATGCCCGTCTGAACACGGTGCTGACACGGGGAGAGCCTGTGGTGCGTGTGGGTGTGATCCACCCCGAGGAGAGCTATTGGATCGAATATGGACCAAATGACCAAACGGGCGACCGCCGTGCGGTGATCGACCAAAGCTTTGCCACCGTGACGCAGTGGCTGTTGGCAGAGCATCAGGACTTTAACTTTATCAGTGAATCACTGCTTCCCTCCATGCTTGACGAGAGCCGTCCGCTCTGCGTGGGGCGCATGGCGTATGATGCGGTGGTCGTTCCCGAGTGCCTCAGCCTTCGCCGCACCACGTTGGATTTCCTGACCCGCTTTGCCGAGCAGGGCGGAAGGGTCATCTTTATGGGCGAATGCCCTACGTATCTTGACGGCGAGAGAAGCGATGCCGCCGCCCCGCTGTATGGGGCAAGCACCTGCATCTCCTTCAACCGCTCGGCCCTTTCTGCGGCCCTGGAGTCGGTTCGCACAGTGGATATTCGCATGGAAAACGGTCTGTGTGCCGATCGGTATCTCTATCAGATGCGCCGTGACGGTGAGCGTCGGTGGCTCTTTGTGGCATGCTTTGACAAGGATAGGGGAGAGGTCAAGAGACAGCAGGTGGAGCGTGACGCCCGTCCCGTACCCGACGGTATGACGCTGACGGTGGACGGCGTGTGTGCCGCCGACGTATACGATACCCTGAGCGGCAAGGTAAGCCCTGCCGTTTATGAGCATCGCAACGGCAAGACGGTGGTGCATGCCGAGCTGTATCCCTCGGATAGCTTGTTGCTTTGCTTCCGTCCCGCAGAGGCAGGCGATGTCCCTGCGAAGCACAACGAGATAGAGGCGCTGGGCGATACCTGCCTGCGGGGGCTTGTGCGCTGTGTGCGCGAAGAGCCCAACGTGATGATCTTAGATCAGGCACGCTATGCCTTGGACGATGAGCCGTTGCGGGATACCGAGGAGATCCTGCGCCTTGACAATGCCATTCGCCAAAGGCTTGGTATGCCGTTGCGCACGGAAGCGCAGGCACAGCCCTGGGTGGTGCCCGACACGCCTGCCGAGCATACGGTGACGCTGGCGTATACCATTCACGCCACCACAGAGCTTAGCGGTGTTTCGCTGTGTGCCGAGGGGCTGTCCCATACACAGGTGAGCCTTAACGGCCAAGCGTTGCCCATTAGCATTGACGGCTACTACGTGGACGAGGCCATCGATACGATGCCGCTTCCCACGCTACCCTGCGGGGACTCCGAGCTTGTACTGAAGGTTCCGTTTTCCCTGCGTGCCGCCCTTGAGGCCTGCTTCTTGATCGGTGATTTCGACGTGACGGTGAAGGGAACGGAGACCTATCTGTGTCCGCCCACCGACACCCTGGGCTTTGGCTCGGTCACGCATCAGGGCCTGCCCTTCTACGGGGGCAATCTGGTGTACGAGATGCCCGTAAGCGTGCCCGAGGATGGCGGCGTGCGGGTGCATCTTGGCAAGTATATCGGTGCTTTGTGCGAGGTGAGCCTTGACGGCGGCGAGCCCGTAACGGTGGCGTTCTCGCCCTATGACGCTTGCTTTGAGAACGTCAGGGCGGGCAGACATACGCTGCGCATTCGCCTGTATGGCACTCGTGTGAACACCTTCGGCGCCCTCCATAACATTGCAGAGAACTTCCGTTGGTTTGGCCCGCAGGCATGGCGTACCGTGGGCGACTACTGGTCGTATGAATACCACACCAAGGACATGGGACTTATGACTGCTCCCGTGGTGACGTGGTATCGGTAAAAACAGGTTGACATATTTGGC
>SVTU01000139.1 GCA_015063655.1 Oscillospiraceae bacterium | reverse complement strand
ATGTTAAATGCCCCCTTTCTCTAACATAATTCTATAACAAACAAAAATAAAAGTCAACCTACAAAACGTAGAGAAAGACCGCAGAATCCTACCTTCTGCGGTCTCTTTTGATTACATAGATTCGGGGGCTGTTATCTTTAGCATATCGAGGACGTTCTTTATAACGGTACGGGTAGCTGAGCAGAGGGAGAGACGGACCTGAAGCAGGCTTTCCTCCTCGCCCTTAACGCGGCAGGAAAGGTACGTCAAGTCCCCGAAACGACAGCCGAAACAGCGGTAGAAAAAGTCCGATATATTTTGAAATCCGTAAGGATTTCTGCCTTAGAGCTGTCTCATGTACGCTTTAGGCGTATCTGAGATGGCTTTTTGCTTTTTTTACGGACTTTTTCGGTCTTGCCAAATATGACAGCCCCGTTTAGGGGATAGGCAGATTTGAGCAAGAAGCGTCGTTCTCGGCGGCGACAGGCGTACAAAGGTACGTCAAGCCGCCGAAACGGCGGTAGAAAAAGTCCGATAGATTTTGAAATCCGTAAGGATTTCTTCCTTAGAGCTATCTCATTTACGCTTTAGGCGTATTTGAGATATTTTTTTATTATTTAACGGACTTTTTCGGTCTTGCCAAATATGACAGCCCCTTTTAGGGGATAGGCAGATTTGAGCAAGAAGCGTCGTTTTCAGTCTTGCCAAATATGACATCCCCTCTTTGTTCTTATTTGTTTTTGTGCTCCACAACACGCTCATACGTAGCGAACTTGCGGGCAGACACGTCAACCTCACCAAGGTACTCCTTGCTGTCCATGCCCAGATACTCGCAGATCTCGATCATCTCGGCCACGGTGCTGATGTCAACGTCAATACCCTCCTCCATGCGCTTGGCCATGGAAAGAGCTTCCTTCTCGCCGTGCGTATAGATCGGCACGTTTTGGTCAGCTCTGTCGGCATCACGAAGCTCCTGCAGGAACACGGAAAGGTTCTTCTTGAGAGCCTCGGCATCGCCAAAGATGGCGGGGTCGATCACGATGAAGCAATGGCATGAGCCTGCGCCCTTGCCTGCGGCACGCACGTGGTGGTTAGAGGTAGCACCCTGCGACAGGATAGCAGACAGGATCTCCACGATCATACCAAAGCCATAGCCCTTGTGGCTACCCATGTCCTCGCTGTGGCCACCCACGGGGAGGATACCGCCGCCTGCCTTCTGAATGATGCACTCCAGCACCTGGTTGGCGTCGGTGCAGACATTGCCCGTTGCGTCGACTGCCCAATCGTCATGCAGGGCCTTGTCTTCCTTATTATATACCTCCAGCTTGCCTCTGGGCACCACCGTGGTAGCGGCATCGTACCAGAAGGGATACGGCTCGGCAGGCATACCGAAGGCGAGGGGGTTAGAGCCAAGCACGGCCTGCTTGGAGCCCGTATGTACCATGATGGATTCGGAGTTGGTGGTGCAGATACCGATCATGCCCTCCTCGATCGCCATCTTGGTGTAGTAGCCTGCAATACCGTAATGGTTGGAGTTGCGAACGGAAACGATCGCCATACCCACCGTCTTGGCCTTCTTGAGTGCCAGCTTCATGGCATAGGTGGCAATGATCTGTCCCATACCTGCATGTCCGTCGATCACGGCAGAGCAGGGGGTCTCAAACACGATTTCGGGCTTAGCGTCAACCACTACGCTTCCTCTTTCGATCGCCTTATGGTAGCGCACAAGACGCTGTGTGCCGTGCGAACGAATGCCGTACAGGTCGGCTAAAAGCAGAACATCGGTGATCTGGTCGGCATCCTCTCGGGAAAAGCCGAATTTTTCAAAGGCATCGCTGCAATAACGCCTGATGGCGTCTACGCTGTATCTGACAGAACTCATGGTAAACTCCTCCGTTTATGTTTTTTTCTTTATTATAGCCCACGCTTTGGAGAAAATCAATGGAGTATTGTTCGATATAACAAGCATATCGTTCAAATATTTGGCGTTTTTTGCCCTCGTTTTTCACAAAATGATTGACTTTCGTTCAGCAATGTGCTACACTACCGGTAAGGGGGTGTGAGAATGAGATATAACACACTGCATGACCACGGCTTTGGGTCGGTATGGACGGATATATACGTCAACCGCCGTCAGGGCTATTACACCTCGGTCAACGACTACCACAAGCACACCTTTTATGAGGTCAATCTGATCCTGTCGGGCAACGTCAAGATCCTGCTTGGCGACCATTTTGAGGACCGCACGGGCTGCTGCCTGGTGCTGACCCGCCCCGGCACACCGCACTATATCACCTGCCGTCCCGACACACTCTACAGCCGACTGTATCTGGTGTTTACCGATGCGTTTATGGCAGACCGCCTTCCCGAATGGGAACAGCTTCTCTCGTCCTTTGGGCAGGACGGGCGCATTCTGCCCCTTACCGAGACGCAAGCGGACATGCTTCGGGGGCTGATGGAGCAGATCGAGCAGGAGCGCTCGCCGCTTGGCAAACGCCTTCTTTCCTATTATATACTGTGCCGCATCCGTGAGTTGTCCGATGCGGGCGCACCGCCAAAGCATAAGATGCCGCCGTACATCGTGCAAACGCTGTTGTATCTTGAGCAGCACTATGCCGAGCATATCGTGGCAGCCGAGCTTGCCTCTCGGCTGTATATCGGGCGCACCACGCTCATGACAGCGTTTAAGGCACACACGGGCAGAACGCTTGGCGAATATCTCACGCTGTGCCGTCTCAAGCGTGCCGTTCCGCTTCTGTATGCGGGCAAGACGCTGGAGGACACCGCAGAGCAATGCGGCTTTTCCGACAGCAGCGGCCTCATTCGTGCCTTTCGCCGCCACTACGGTATGACCCCACGCGAGTACGTACAGCAAGACACCGACACACCAACCATCTCACCGTAAGGAGGCACCATGCTTCAAGAGATCACCCTAGGCGGTCGCACCGTCACCTATGACCTGCTCCGCAAGAACGTCAAAAATATCAATCTGCGCATTCGCCGTGACGGTTATATCACCCTCTCGGCACATCCGTCTGTGCCGCGGCACGTGCTGGACGAGTTTCTGTATGTCCGTGCCGATGTCATTCTCCGTGCGCTTGACCGCATGGCGGAGCAGCAGAAAAACGCACCGCCCAAGCCCTCGTATGCCAACGGGCAGACGCTTCTCCTGCTCGGCAGGGAGCGCACGCTCTGCCTGCATGCGGGCAGGGCAAAGCCCGTAGAGGATGACGGAAAGAGCCTGCACGTCACGCTCCCTGACCCCGCCCAATCGGAAAAAGTGTGCAGAGTGGTGGAAGAATACATGATTTTACAATGCAGGAACGAAATTATCAGGATTTGTGGTGAAGTTTTTCACCATTTTGACAAATACGGCCTCGATTTTCCCACACTTCGCTTTCGTCGCATGCGCTCCCGATGGGGAAGCTGCCAGGTGTCGGACAAGGTCCTCACCTTCAACGATCTGTTGTATCCCTTTCCCCCATTCGTGTTGGAATACGTGGTTTTTCACGAGTTCGTTCACTTCCTCGTGCCCAACCATTCTAAGCAATTTTATGCCGTTCTCGGCTCTTTTCTCCCCGACTGGCAAGAGAGACGAGCGCTTCTGCGGGCGCAAAATTAACATTTTTTGT
>SVTU01000138.1 GCA_015063655.1 Oscillospiraceae bacterium | reverse complement strand
GGGCGGAGCACAGCGAAGAGAGCGAGCGGCTTACGAGCGTCCCTGCGCTCTGCCACAGCTCGCCGTCTGCGTTCGGCAAGGGCAGGGAGAGGGCCGTTTTTCTGACGGCCTCGCCGATGCGGGCGAGTGCCGAGGCGATCGCATCGGGGTTGCTCTCCAGTGCCGTATACAGAAGCTTGGCCTCCCGCCATATCGAGAAGAGCAAATACCAAAGCCCTCCGCCGATCGCCCCTGCAACAAGTACGAGAAGAAGGAGTGTGCAGAGGCGCCGAGGAAGGCGTGTGCGGTGGGAGAGCCCCCGTGCCGCGGGGCAGATCAGCGAGGCAAGACCGAGCGAAAGGGCAACGGGTAGAAGCACTCGGCGCAGAGCATACAGAATAAGCCCCGAGAGCGAGAGCAGCAAAAGTCGGTAAAGGAGAGAATACAGTCGATCCTTGTCAGTCATACGCACCTCCGTTTTCTTCATTTTATGAAAAGGGGGCAAAGATTATTTCATTGTGGATAAAGTGATTGACAAAGCCGCACTTTTTTGCTACAATAAAGAGGAGGTAAACACGAAAGGATTGAACGATATGAAACGATTGCTTGCCTTGGCACTTGCCGTGCTGATGCTCACCGCTTGCCTTGCGGGCTGCTCCAAGCGAGTGCCCGAGGGCTTTACGGCCTCCGAGGAGGAGACGAATTACGTGCTGATCGATGTGAAAAAGCACGGACAGATGGTGGTGGAGCTGTACCCCGGGGTTGCTCCCATCACCGTGGAAAACTTTAAGAGCCTTGTGGCTGAGGGCTTTTATGACGGTCTGATCTTCCACCGTGTGATCAAGGGCTTTATGATCCAGGGCGGAGACCCCAAGGGCACGGGAACGGGCGGCTCGGATGAAAAGATCAAGGGCGAGTTTTCTGCCAACGGTATACAAAACGATCTCAAGCATGAGCGTGGCGTGATCTCCATGGCACGGAGCAACGATATGGATTCCGCCTCGTCGCAGTTCTTTATCTGTCATCAGACGTCTGCGCATCTTGACGGACAGTACGCCGCCTTCGGTAAGGTGATATACGGCATGGAAACGGTGGATAAGATCGCGGCAGAGCGCACCTCTTCAAGCGACAAGCCCATGAATGACGTGGTGATCTCCTCTGCTTCCTTCGTTGTGAAGGACGACGGCCCCGAGGTGCCTCTTTCGGGCGCAGAGCCGAAGACCACAGAGCTTGAGCCTGTTGATCTCAGCATTCCCACGGGCTATGAGGCAAGCGAGGAGGTCACCGACCTTGTGATGCTGGCAGTGCCGTACTACGGCGTGATCGTGGTGGAGCTGTATCCCGACACAGCGCCCCTTACGGTGCAGAATTTCAAAAGCTTGGTGGCAGAGGGCTTTTATGACGGCTTGATCTTCCACCGTGTGATCAAGGACTTTATGATCCAGGGCGGAGACCCGGAGGGTACGGGCTACGGCGGCTCGGACAAGACCGTTAAGGGAGAGTTTTCCGCCAACGGCGTGAAAAACGACCTCAAGCATGAGCGCGGTGTGATCTCCATGGCACGGAGCAACGATATGGATTCTGCCTCGTCGCAGTTCTTTATCTGTCATCAGACGTCTGCGCATCTTGACGGACAGTACGCCGCCTTTGGTAAGGTCGTGTACGGCATGGACGTGGTGGACAAGATTGCCGCGGTTGCGACCAATGCATCGGACAGACCTCTTAGTACGATCACGATGGAAACGGTCAGCTTCCTGAAGGCTACCGCATAAGAAAAGTCCCCTGCGCTCGCACACGGCCGCAGGGGATCTTTACATGGGAGGACATATGAAACAAAAGACGAAAAAGAAGGGAACGCTGTATTTGCTTCGGCGTTTTCTACCTTATTATAAAAAGTATAAATGGATCATGGTGCTTGACCTGCTCTGCGCCGCCCTTACCACGCTGTGCGAGCTGGTGTTGCCCATGCTTGTGCGCCGCATTACGGATGCGGCGACCTCCGAGACGCTTGCCTTGACGGTGACGCTGGTGCTGCGATGTGGAATTTTGTATCTTGTGCTTCGCCTCATCGACACCGCCGCTCAGTATTTTATGGCATCGGTGGGACACATCATGGGTACGCATCTGGAAACCGACATGCGCAGGGATTTCTTTGGGCATTTGCAAAAGCTTTCCTTCTCGTATTACGATAACACCAAGGTCGGTACGCTGATGTCTCGCATGACGAGCGATCTGTTTGACGTGACGGAGTTTGCCCACCATTGCCCCGAGGAGATCTTCATTGCGGGGGTCAAGATCATTTGCTCCTTTGTCCTTTTGTGCGGTATGAGCGTGCCGCTTACGCTGATCGTCTTTTCCATTATCCCGCCCATGATCTTAGCCCTGTCCTTCTTCAACCGCCGTATGCGTTCGGGCTTTCGCGAGTCCCGTCAGCAGGTGGGCGAGCTGAATTCGCAGATCGAGGATAGCCTGCTTGGCGTGCGTGTGGTGAAATCCTTTGCCAACGAGAGCGTGGAGGAAGAAAAATTCGACAAGGGTAACCGCAAGTATTTGTCCATCAAGACCAAGGTCTACCACATCATGGCGGGCTTTCAGGCTTCTACACGTTTGTTTGACGGCTTGATGTATATCACCGTGGTGGTGGCGGGTGCGCTCTTTATGATCAAAGGGGACATTCGTGCCGCCGACTACGTGGCGTATTTGATGTTTGTGACCACGCTTTTGACGTCCATTCGCCGTATCGTGGAGTTTGCCGAGCAGTTCCAGCGAGGTATGACGGGGATTGAACGGTTCTGCGAGGTCATGGACGTTGAGCCTGACATTCAGGACGACCGAAACGCCGTCGAGCTTGAGGGCGTGCAGGGCGAGGTCACCTTCCGTGACGTTTCCTTCCGCTACGAGACCGAGACGGAAAACGTGCTGACGCACCTTGATCTGACAGTGCGGGCAGGGGAGAGCATTGCGCTTGTCGGCCCTTCGGGCGGCGGCAAGACCACGCTCTGCTCCCTCATCCCCCGTTTCTATGAGGTGACGGGCGGACAGATCCTGATCGACGGAAAGGATATCCGAAGCGTTACGCTGTCCTCACTGCGTGAGAGCATCGGCGTGGTGGCGCAGGACGTGTATCTGTTTTCGGGCACGGTGCGTGAGAATATCGCCTACGGCAAGCAGGGCGCAACCGACCGTGAGATCGAGGAGGCCGCACGCTTAGCGGGCGCACATGATTTTATTACCTCTTTGCCCGACGGATACGATACCTACGTAGGAGAGCGTGGCGTGAAGCTGTCGGGCGGACAGAAGCAGCGCATCTCTATCGCCCGTGTCTTTTTGAAAAACCCGCCCGTGCTGATCTTAGACGAGGCCACCAGCGCTTTGGATAACGAGAGTGAGCGATTGGTTCAGCAGTCGCTGGAGCGGCTGGCGAAGGGCAGAACGACCTTCACCATTGCCCACCGTCTCACCACCATTCGCAATGCCGACCGCATTTTGGTGCTGACAGAGAACGGCATTGCCGAGTCGGGCACGCACAACGAGCTTTTGCAAAGGGACGGCCTGTACGCCGAGCTATACCGCATGTATTCGGCAACGTAATGATACAAGAAAGCCGAGGGCTGTTCACAGCCCTCGGCTTTTTGT
>SVTU01000137.1 GCA_015063655.1 Oscillospiraceae bacterium | reverse complement strand
CCAAGAAAGTAATGGGGGAAGATGCTCACAAAGTCCAACAGCTTGACAAAGCTGGAGCGATCCACCTTCATGGGCGTATGCTCGGCATTGAAGGCGATGCAATGCTCGTTGTAGTAGACGTACGGGCTGTACTGCACGAACCAGGGCTTGCCTGCCATGGTGATAGGAATGATGCGGTGATTTTGACGGGCAGGATGCGCCACCGTTCCCGAATATCCCTCGTTCTCCGCACACAGCAGGCACTTGGGATAGCCGCTCTGGGGCAACAGCTTGGCGGCGGCGATGGCCTTGGGGTCCTTTTCGGGCTTGGAGAGATTGACGGTGATGTCAATTTCGCCGTACTCGGAGGGCGTTGTCCATTTCAGATCCTTGCATACACGGTAGGTGCGGATGTAGTCGGTGGCACGGCTGAGATCGTAATAATACGAGGTGGCCGCCTCGGGGGAGAGGGCATACAGAGCGGTGAATTTGCGAATGACCTCGGAGGGGCGGGGCGTCAGCACGCCCATCAAGCGGGTGTCGAACAGATCTCTGAATTGCACGCTGTTGCTCTCGATCAGTCCCTTCTCGGCGGCAAAATCGCACAGCGCACCGAGGATCTCCTCAAGGGGTGCCTCGGGGGCGTTGGCAGGCTCGTTGTATTCATAAACGCCAAGCTCCTGCATGATGGCGTTGGTCATGCAGATACGGTCCTCTGCTTCGATCAAGCCGTTTTTCTGTGCATAGTCGATGAGCTGTCTGATTCTCAATGAAATGTCCATATTTATGTATCCTTTCACGGTTTATGTTGCATATTTGTTATAAACGGATTTGAATTCGGAGGCAACGGTGGCACGGGAGGGCATGGGAGAAGCTCCGCCTGAGATGACCTGAACGTAGACATTGCCGCCTTCTGTCTCAGCGTAGGAGACGAGGCAATAGCCCGAGGTGTCCTCGTAGCCCGTTTTACCGCCCTTGACGGTTACGGTATCAAGCGTTTGCTGATTGTAGCCCACCCATTGCAGATACCAGCCCGCATCTCTGCCGCTTACATGCAGATTGAGATGGCTGATGCTGTAGCTCTTGGCACTGACGATGCGCTTGACAAGCGGGTTGTCCAGTGCGTACGTCATGATCGAGGCGATCTCACGGCAGGTGGAATAATGGTTGGTATGGTGAAGCCCTGTGGGATTGGTAAAATGCGTTTTGGATAGGCCCATGCTGCTTGCCTTGCTGTTCATCATGGCAACAAAGCTTTCCTCGGCATTCGCTACGGTGGCAAAATCCTCACGCAGACCGCTGCCCACGTACATGGCGATCACACGGGCAGATACCGTGTCGGAGTCAACGCCGAGCAAAAAGAGCAGGTCCTTTACGGAGACCTTCGAGCCTGCTGTGGCACTCTTCAGCACGCCCGAGCCGCCTTCCTTGTTGGCGTCCGTGATGACGTTGGCAGGTAGCTCAAGCTTTGGCAGCTCGTCCTCGTAGTCGAATTTGTTTTGAATGGCCTCGCAGGCTACGATCAGCGTCATGACCTTGGTCATGGAGGCGGGATATATTCTCTCATCAGCGTTCTTGGAGGCTACGGTCGAGCTTGCGCTTCCCGATACGTCCAACAGGACGGCGGCATAGGAGCTGATGCCCGAAATGGCCGTGCCCGAGCCTGAGGAGAGATAGGAGCCCTTGCTTTTTTGCGTGCTGCCAAGCTCGGTGCGCTTGCCCGCCACAGGCGGCTGTGTGCCTGGGTCGTTCCCCGCGGGAACGGATGGCTCGTTGCCGCCACCACCACCGCCGCTTGGCGAGGACGGCGGCTCAGTGATCAAAAGAGCCACACCGAGAGCCATGGATAACAGCACTGCCAGCACCAGCGTAACGGCGATGGTGACGATGAGCGGGCGGGGAATGCCCGCAAGGGGAGAAATCCTTGGAAAGGGCGATCGTGGATGATTGTTCATATATGAACCTCGTGCGTTTCAAATGCTTGGTATGCGTTGCATACCACTTTATTGTATTGTACCATATTCTGTAGGTAATTGCAAGGGATTTTTTGCGCGAGTTCTCTTTTTTTGTTTGACTTTGTGCGCACGTGAAGAGGCGGAGCATCACAGTCCCTCGCATGCCTTTTCTTAAAGAGAAAAAATGGGAATAAGAGAAAAAAAGTACAAAGTTATATAAAAAATCTTGACATTTTGGAGGATTTATAGTATCATAATACTAATGCAATATGCACATTTCGGAGCCAGCTGTCTGAAGGGGAGCAGGTTCCGTATGTTTTTTTGGAGTTGACTATGAAAAAAATTGATGCTACGGTATGGAGGGAGACCCAATACATTGCCGTTTGGGTGGTCATTCTCAGTATTTTGATGCAGGCGGTGTTTTTGGTGATCGGAAAATGGAGCTATACCGTTCTGCTCGGCAATCTGTTGACTGCTCTTGTGTCGGTCCTCAATTTTTTGTTGATGGGCATTACGGTGCAGAAGGCCTTGGATAAGGATGAAAAGGAAGCCAAAACGGCGGTGCGGGTATCGCAGATCTATCGCAAGCTATTGGTGATCGCTGTGGTGGCCGTTGGGGTGCTGCTGCCCGTGTTTCACACGTGGGCGGTTGTGATCCCCGTGTGCTTTCCCCGCATAGCCATTGCCTTTCGTCCGCTGATGGACAAAAAGGGCTCGTGATGAGCCGCTAAGGGTTGGAGGTGACGTGTGTGAAAACAAAGAGCCGTCTGTTTGTGGCGGTGGATATTTTATTGATCGCCATGATGATCCTGCCCCTGCTATTCGGCATGGCACTTAAGGTGCTGACCACGCCGCCGAGCGAGGGCATTACCATAACGGGCGCACGCATTTATGCGGTGATCCCCATGCCGCTGCAGGATCTCAAGATCACCGAGGCACAGATCAACTCGGCCTTGGTCTTAGTGTCGCTTGCATCGCTGTGCTTATTTTTGACACACGGCCTGCAGGTCAAGGCGGTGACTAAGCGTCAGCTTGCTGTTGAATGGCTTGTGGAAAAGGCGGAGCATTTGGTAAATGACAGCATGGGAACGGCCTTTTCGGGCTTTGCGCCCTTCATTGGTGCCATTTTGGCGCTATCGGCGTTTTCCAGCTTGTTGTCCTTGCTCGGGCTGTATCCGCCCACGTCGGATCTGAACGTGGTGGCAGGATGGGCCGTGCTTGTGTTTATCCTGATCACGTACTATAAGAGCAAGTGCGGTGTATGGCGTTACGTGGCAAGCTTTGGCGAGCCTGTGGCGCTTCTCGCTCCCATGAACGTAATCAGCGAGGTCGCCACACCCGTTTCCATGGCGTTCCGTCATTACGGTAACGTGCTGTCGGGCACGGTGATCGCCGCTCTCATAGCGGCAGGCCTGCAGGGGGCATCCGCCCTTGTGCTGGGTTGGCTTCCCGGCTTTCTCGGCCATATTCCGTTCCTGCAGATCGGACTGCCCGCCATTCTCTCGCTGTACTTTGATTTGTTCAGCGGCTGTCTGCAGGCGTATATCTTCGCCATGCTGACCATGATGTACGTGGGTAGTGCCTTCGATGCCGAGCGGTATGCGGAGCGGCAGAGGCACAAGACAGAAAAAAAGAAAGTAAAAAAGAAAACCATATAAACAAAATTTTTGGAGGAAACTGAACTATGTTAGAGCTTGCAATCGGTATTATTTTGGGATGCTGTGCACTGGGTGCGGGAATGGCGATGATCG
>SVTU01000136.1 GCA_015063655.1 Oscillospiraceae bacterium | reverse complement strand
ATGCATTCCCGCTTCCTTGATCGATACGCCTATCGACTACGATAACCTCATTGCCATCGGCTCTATGATGGGTTCGGGCGGACTGATCGTTATGGATGAGGACACCTGTATGGTAGACCTTGCCCGCTTCTTCCTTGACTTTACCGTAGACGAGTCCTGCGGTAAGTGTACGCCTTGCCGCGTCGGTACCAGACGTCTGCTTGAGATCCTGGATAAGATCATCAGCGGAAACGGCGAGATGGAGGACCTGGACAAGTTGGAGGAGCTGGCTAACTACATCAAGAGTGCATCTCTTTGCGGTCTTGGTCAGACAGCACCTAACCCTGTTCTTTCCACGCTCCGTTACTTCCGTGATGAATACGTGGCACATATCGTGGACAAGAAGTGTCCTGCCGGCGTATGTAAGAGCCTTCTTCAGTACAAGATCGACGCTGACAAGTGTAAGGGCTGTACGCTTTGCGCAAGAAAGTGCCCCGTTGGCGCTATCAGCGGCACCGTCAAGAATCCTCACGTTATCGATACCGCTAAGTGTATCAAGTGCGGAGCTTGTATGGACAGCTGTAAGTTTAAGGCAATTTATAAGGAATAAGAAAGGAGAACGGTGGATATGGAAACCATTAATATTAATATTAACGGCAGAGATTATGCCGTACCGCAGGGCTCCACGGTTCTCGAGGCTGCCAAGGCTGCGAAAATCGACATCCCTACGTTGTGCTATTTGAAGGACATCAATGAGATCGGCGCATGCCGTCTGTGTCTCGTTGAGGTGTCCGAGGGTGGCAGACCCTTCCGCATGGTTACCGCTTGCGTGTATCCCGCAACCGATGGCATGAAGGTGCTGACCAACACCCCCAAGATCAACAAGTCCAGAAAGACCAACCTTGAGCTGCTGCTCTCCAACCACAACCGTCAGTGCCTCTCCTGCATCCGCAGCACGACCTGCGAGCTGCAGAAGCTTTGCAATGACTACGGTGTGGACGAGAACCGCTTCTCGGGTGTAAAGACCGAGTCTAAGATCGACGACTCTACCCCCATCATTCGTGACAACAGCAAGTGCGTGCTTTGCCGCCGTTGCGTTGCCGCTTGTAAGAACGTTCAGGGCATCGGCGTGATCGGTGCTAACGACCGTGGCTTTGATACGCACATTGCCTGTGCCTTTGAGACGCCTCTGAGCGAGACCTCTTGTATCAACTGCGGCCAGTGTATCGTAGCTTGCCCCGTGGGCGCACTCTACGAGAGAGACGATACCGATAAGGTACGTGATGCGATTGCTGATCCCGATAAGCACGTATTCATCTGCACCGCACCCTCTGTGCGTGCTCAGATCGGTGAGTGCTTCGGCTACGAGCCCGGTACCGACTGTGAGGGCAAGATGGTTGCCGCTCTGAAGCAGCTTGGCTTTGACGGTGTGTTCGATATGAACCTGACCGCTGACCTGACGATCATGGAGGAGGCTACCGAGTTCCTTGGCCGTGTTAAGAACGGCGGCGCATTGCCGATGATTACCTCCTGCTCGCCCGGATGGATCAAGTACTGCGAGCATTATTTCCCCGAAATGACGGAGAACCTCTCTACCTGTAAGTCTCCTCAGCAGATGTTCGGTGCGCTGGTTAAGACCTACTACGCACAGAAGATGGGCTGGGATCCCGAGAGCATCTTCTTCGTATCGGCTATTCCTTGTACTGCCAAGAAGTTTGAGGTGGCAAGACCCGGCCAGTCTGCTGCGGGCGTTCCCGACGTAGACGTTGCCGTTACCACCCGTGAGGTTGGCAGAATGATCAGCAAGGCAGGAATTGACTTCCGTGCACTTGATGACGAGGCCTTTGACGATCCCTTTGACGTTGGCTCCAGTGCCGGTGCGATCTTCGGTGCAACGGGCGGCGTTATGGAGGCAGCACTCCGTACGGCAGCCGAGATCATCGAGGGCAAGCCCTTGGAGAAGCTTGAGTTCAACGAGGTTCGTGGTGTAGAGGGCGTGAAGCTCGCAAGCTACAAGCTCGGCGACATTCAGCTCAACGTGGCTGTTGCTTCGGGAACGGGCAATGCCAAGAAGCTTCTCAAGGCCGTACAGGCAGGCGAGGTTGACGTACAGTTCATCGAGATCATGGCATGTCCCGGCGGATGTGTCAACGGTGGCGGTCAGCCCATTCAGCCCGCTTCTGTGAGAATGTCTACCGACCTTCGTGCTGTCAGAGCCGCTGTTCTGTACAACGACGATAAGGCCGCTGACCTGCGCAAGTCGCATGAGAACTCCGCTGTGAAGAGACTGTATGACGAGTATTTCGGTGAGCCTAACAGCCATAAGGCACACGAGATCCTGCATACGCACTACATCAAGCGCGGTCTGTAAGAAGAGCTTGGCAGATGAGCGATGATCGTTCAATTTGCCTATCCCCCAAGTGGGCTGTCTCGATCCTATGATCGAGACAGCCCACTTTTTTCTTCCAAATGCACAAAAAACAAAAAATAATGAGAAAAGAGAAGAAAAAACGAAGAAAAATATTGAAATGATATAATAAATATGATATAATAACTATATATATAGTTTTTGCGATGCTCCTGTGGGGCGAGCTGTAACCGAAACGGGCTGAAAACGGAGGTGTAGCTGTGTCTGTCGTTTGGGATAATATCAAGCTTTTTGCCAAAGAGGTCATATGGGATACCGTAAGCAACATCCGATTGACCGACGTGATCGATATTTTGCTGTTGGCACTGATCCTGTTTTATCTGTATCGCTTTATCCGTGACCGCCGTGCGGGAAAGCTGATGATTGGACTTGGCTTGATCATGGTTTTGGTCATCATCAGTACAGCCTTTAACATGCAAGCACTCAAATATGTGTTTGATAATTTTTACCAGGTGGGTATTATTGCCATTATCATCGTCTTTCAGCCTGAGATGCGAGCTGCCCTTGAGAAGGTGGGCGGAACGACGCTGGGACTGAAGAATATCGCTACAGAGTCCCGTGAGCTGGCCACCTTGAATGCCGCCATCGACGGGATCAGCTCGGCGGCGAGCGATCTCTCCCGTGACAAGGTGGGGGCGTTGATCGTGATCGAGCGAACCACAAAGCTTGGCGAGTACATTAAGTCGGGTGTGGTGGTGGATGCCGCCATCTCTCCGCACATTCTGCGCAACATTTTCTTCAATAAAGCACCGTTGCATGACGGAGCCGTTATCATTCGCAATCAGCGTGTGTATGCGGCAGGGTGCTTCCTGCCCCTGTCCACCAATACCGATATCAACCAGGATCTCGGCACAAGACACCGTGCCGCCATTGGTATGACCGAATGCTCGGATGCCATCGTGGTGGTGATCTCTGAGGAGACGGGCACTATCTCGATCTCCGTTGACGGCAACCTGAAGCGTAACTACAATTACACCACCCTAAAGCAGGAGCTGAATACCTTGCTGGCACCGCAAGGACAGCACGAGGCGGGAAAAGGAAAGAAAAGCAAAGAGAAAAAGGTTGGCAAGCGTCAATCGTAAGCCCTTGGGAAGGAGGAAGCGTCCATGAAGCGTGAGCCTGTTCAAAATCAGCAAAGAAACGATGATGGAACGTACGTGGTAAGAACCAACAGAAGAATGAGCCTTTTGGCCTTTATTCTGTGTATCGTGATTGCCTTTGCTATTTGGATCTACGTGATGAATACCGAAAACAGCAACTATACCAAGACCTTTTCCGTTCCCATTGAGGTGTTGGGTGAGGAA
>SVTU01000135.1 GCA_015063655.1 Oscillospiraceae bacterium | reverse complement strand
CCTGCAGCTGCTTGAGGAGCTGGGACGCACCGCCGCCCACAGGGATATTGTCAATCAGACAGGCAGGACGGCACAGCGTGCCCGAGGCAAGCACCACGATCTCCGCCGCCTCCATCATCTGCGCCAACGTAAAATGCTTCTCCTCAAAGGGAATGCCAAGCGCTTCACAGGCACGCAAAAAATGTGCCCGTGCCACCCCCGCTAAGATCCAATGATCGGTGGGGGCGGTCTGCACCACGCCGTCACGGCGAATGATGGCTATATTGGAATGTGCGCACTCGGTCACAAGGTCGCCTCTATGAAAAATGGCCTCGTCTGCCCCTGCCGCCGCCGCA
This sequence comes from Oscillospiraceae bacterium, assembly GCA_015063655.1. Taxonomy (GTDB): domain Bacteria; phylum Bacillota; class Clostridia; order Oscillospirales; family CAG-272; genus HGM12713. The sequence goes on along the minus strand of SVTU01000135.1, from coordinate 3,386 downwards.
TCACGGGAGGCAAGCACGGTGGGCAGAAGGTTGAGTGTTTTCATATGGCAATGCAGAAAGCGGGTATCCTCAACGGTGATCAAGCGTGCGGGCTCGTAGATATTAACAAGCTTTCTCGGACGCAGGGTGATCCACACGTTGCCAACAAGACCGTCCTCGGGGGCATGATTACGCATCTGCGTGCCGCGGGATATCTGCAAATAGATCAGCTGCTCGTGGCTGTCCACCTTGCGGATCAGATCGTATATAATATCGGTCAGCTCCGCCTTGGTGTGCGGTATAACGATGCCGAGCTGCTCGGCACTGTCATACAGCCTGTCAAGATGCTCATCAAGGGCGTATACGATATAGTGACGGCAGTATACAGCCTCGTATATACCATCGCCAAAGAAGCAGGCACGGTCATTCATCGGAACCGTCATATTCTCTATGAGGTCATATCTTCCGTTATAATATCCAAGATTCTCCATCGGTACGTATTCCCCGTCCTTCCGTGGATGATTGTCACTGTATTGTATGACGAGCAAGGCAACGGTATGCCATCGCTCTGACAGTTTTATTATAGCATACCCCCGGGAGAATGTCAACGAGCAACGAAAAAATGAAGCAAAAAAAGAAAACGTCTTGCCAAACATCTGTGGGCATGATATAATAGAATTGTATCATCGTTTTGATGTGAGGTAACGCCATGAAGCTATTCAGTCGGACCATTCTGTCCGAAAAAATCAAAGAGTCGCTGACCTCCGTGCTTCCCGTTACGGGCATTGTGCTTTTGCTCTTCGTCACCCTCACGCCCGTCTCACCCGACATGCTCGTCACTTTTCTGCTTGGTGCCGTGCTGTTGATCGTGGGCATGGGTCTGTTTACGTTGGGTGCAGAGAGTGCCATGACGCCGATCGGTGAGTACGTTGGCTCTCGGCTGACAAAATCCAGAAATCTGCTTCTGATCATTCTGATCTCCTTCTTTGTGGGTGTGATGATCACAGTGTCAGAGCCTGACCTGCAGGTGCTTGCCAATCAAATATCCTCGGTAAACAATATGGTACTGATCGTTTCGGTCGGTGTGGGTGTTGGCCTGTTTTTGGTGGTGGCCATGCTCCGCATTCTCTTCCGCGTTCGTCTCAAGTACATCTTGTTGGTTTTCTATCTGGCCGTTTTTGTTTTGGCCTTCTTTGTACCAAGCAATTTTCTCTCCGTCGCCTTTGACTCGGGCGGCGTGACCACGGGACCCATGACCGTTCCCTTTATCATGGCTCTCGGTGTCGGTGTGGCCGCCATCCGCTCGGACGATTCGGCAGACAACGACTCCTTCGGCTTGGTTGCCCTTTGCTCCATCGGCCCGATCCTCGCCGTGATGATCTTGGCTCTTATCTTCCCGGGGGCTGCTGAGGCATATACCGACTATTCCATGCCCTACGTCAGCAACTCCAAGGATATTGCGCTGATGTTCATAGAGGCGATCCCGCACTACATGAAGGAGGTCGCCATGGCGGTTGGCCCCATTGCCATCTTCTTCTACATCTTCCGTCTTGCCTGTGGACATATGGAGGGCTCGGTTCTCATCAAGATCACCATCGGTATTCTCTACACGTACGTCGGTCTTGTTCTCTTCCTCGTCGGCGTTAACGTGGGCTTTATGCCCATCGGCTATTACCTGGGTGAGGAACTCACCAATTCGGTATGGCGTTGGCTCATCATTCCGCTTGGCATGGTGATCGGTTACTTTATCGTAGCCGCCGAGCCTGCCGTTCACGTGCTGACCAAGCAGGTTGAGGGCGTGACCCTCGGGGCGATCCCGGGCAAGCTCCTCAGCACCACGCTTTCCATTGGCGTTGCCGTATCCGTGGGCATCTCGATGCTCCGTGTGCTGTTCGGTATTCCCATTCTCTGGGTGCTGATCCCGGGCTACGCCATCGCCCTGATACTCTCCTTCTTTGTTCCCGATATCTTTACCTCGATCGCCTTTGACTCGGGCGGCGTGGCATCGGGACCCATGACAGCCACCTTCCTGCTTCCCTTTGCCGTGGGCGCATGCAGTGCCGTGGGCGGCAACGTAGTGGAAAATGCCTTCGGCCTTGTGGCCATGGTTGCCATGACACCCCTGATCACCATACAGATCCTCGGCTTGATCTATCGTATCAAGCAAGCACGCAAGGCATCTGCCGTAACCGAGACAACCGCACAAGCAGCCGACACCGTGATCGAAGAGATGACCGTCAAGATCACGGCAGAGGACACCATCATTGAATGAGAGGTGATACCATGAAAGATCTATATTTGCTCGTCACCATTATCAAGCGTGACGATACCGAGGAATACGAGCAATTCTACCGTGACAATGGCATCGGCGTGGTGCTGTCTCTGATGGGAAACGGCACGGCGCACGAGAAAACGCTCAGCCTATTGGGTATTGAAAAAAGCGAAAAGACCGTTCTGATCTCCCCTGTTACCACCAACACCCTGCGCACCGTCAAGCAACGTCTGACATATGACATGCACATTGACCTGCCCGACCGTGGCGTGGCCATGGCGATTCCCTTCTCGGGCGTGGGCGGAGCACGGACCTTAGAATATTTCACGGACAAACAAATTCGTACAAATACGGAGGTACACATGATGCAATCGGAGCATGAATTGATCATAGCCATTTACGAAAAGGGCTATACCAATATGGTGATGGATGCGGCCCGTGAGGCAGGCGCCCGTGGCGGCACCACCATTCGTGCCAAGGGTACGGCACAAACGGTGGAGAAATTCTTTGGCGTTTCGCTGGCCGAGGAAAAGGAGATCGTTCTCATCGTCTCGGACGTGCAAAAGAAAAAGGATATTATGATGGCGATCATGCAGAACGCAGGCGTGGACACCAAGGCTCACGCTCTCTGCTTCTCCCTGCCCGTCGCCGACACAGCAGGCTTCCGCTTTGCGGAGGCAGTGGAAAAGGAAGCTGAATAAGATATCAAAAGTGGGGCTGTGGCAACTGCCACAGCCCCCTGCTTTTTAATTCACGTATTGATCACCACGTTGTAAATGCCGTATCCGTCCTCGTTTCGCACGATCTCAACGGTGAAGCTAACTGTATTGTCACCAACCTTGGCGCGCATGCTCAGCTCGTAGCGTGAGCCGTCCACTGAGCTGTCATACCATGAGGTGGAAAAGCCCGTGTAACGCTCGATCTCGATCCCCTCTTGGAAATCCATGCTCTCCTCTTGCTCCACCTGCAAAAAGAACGCCTCCATGTCCACAGGACGGCTCGGGTGAAGAAGCTCCTCCGCCTTGTCGTAATCCTCGGCAACCACCGCATCAAAAAAGTCGTTGATCACCGCCTTTGCCTCGTCCCCCTTGATGGCATTTCCGCAGGACACGGCACAGCATACCAAAAGACAGGC
>SVTU01000134.1 GCA_015063655.1 Oscillospiraceae bacterium | reverse complement strand
AAAAAACGGACAGGAGGCAAGGATATGTTCAAGATTTTGGTGGTAGAGGACGATAAGGATCTCAACCGCTCCGTATGCTCTTTTTTGAACAACAGCGGGTATAAGGCGATCGGCTGTCTTGATGCGGAGAGCGCTTACGACGAGCTGTATAAAACCACCTTCGACTGCATCGTTTCGGATATCATGATGCCTCGCATCGACGGCTTTGAGCTTGCCAAGACCGTGCGCTCGCTGAACCACGATATTCCGATCCTGTTTATGTCCGCCCGAGATGATTTTGCCTCCAAGCAGCGTGGCTTCCGCCTCGGCATTGACGATTATATGACCAAGCCCATCGACCTCGACGAGCTTTGCCTGCGCATCGGTGCTCTGCTCCGCCGCTCAAGGATCGCCTCAAGCCATCGCTTGGAGATCGGCGGCTTCGTGATGGATGCCGACGAGAGAAGCGCCGCTTTTAACGGCGAGGAGATCGCCCTCACCGCACGGGAATTCGACCTGCTCTACAAGCTCTTGTCCTATCCCAAAAAGACCTTCACCCGCACACAGCTGATGGACGAATTCTGGGACGTAGATACCCAAGCAAGCACACGCACCGTTGACGTTTACATGACCAAGCTTCGTGCCAAGCTCTCACAGTGCGATGCCTTTGAGATACAGACCGTTCACGGCCTCGGCTACAAGGCGGTGATCAAATGAGACGGCAGAGAAAAAATCAGAATCTCATCAGCACCCTCAGCAATTTCTTCGTATTCTTCCTGCTTGCCGCCTTTGTTACGACCTGCTGTGTCATGCTCTTTATCTCCACCCTGCAGGGCTCGATCGGCAGACGCTTTACGCAGGAGGAGATCACCACAGCCGCCAAGATCACCATGCTCAACGTGATCCTTTTGAGTGTTGGCATGGCCGTCATCGATTTCATTCGCCGCAAGCTGACGGTAGAAAGACCCGTCAAGCGGATCACCGAGGCGGCGGCCAAGATGATCGGGGGAGATTTTAGCGTCCGCATTCCCACCACGGCACGGTTTGCCTCGGATGACAGCTTTAACGAGATCATCGACGTCATCAACAAAATGGCCGAGGAGCTATCCAGCGTGGAAACACTTCGCACCGATTTTATCGCCAATGTATCGCATGAGATGAAGACCCCCTTGGCGGTCATTCAAAGCTACGGCAAGCTGCTGCAAGCCCCCGACCTGCCCGATGAAAAGCGCATGGAATACGCCAAGGCTATGACCGAGGCATCCCGGCGCCTTGCCGATATGATGACCAATATCCTCAAGCTCAACCGTTTGGAAAATCAGCAGATCTATCCTAACCCCACCGTGTTCGACATCGGCGAGCAGCTTTGCGAAAGCCTGCTCCTTTACGAGAACGTGTGGGAGAACAAGCATATCGACATTGAGACCGACATAGCCGAGGGCGTGTGTGTGTATGCCGATGCCGAGCTTTTGTCTCTCGTGTGGAGCAATCTGTTCTCCAACGCCTTCAAGTTCACCGAGGAGGGCGGCAAGGTCAGCCTGTCGCTGGCGGCAGACGACACCTACGCCACCGTAAGGATCACCGACACGGGCTGTGGCATGAGCGCCGAGGTGGGCGCCCATATCTTTGAAAAATTCTATCAGGGCGACACCTCTCACGCCACCCAGGGCAACGGCCTTGGGCTTGCCCTTGTCAAGCGTGTGGTTGACATCTTGCAGGGTGAGATCGGCGTGGAAAGCACCGTCGGTGTCGGCTCGACCTTTACCGTTAAAATCAGGAGGACTGAACATGGACTTCAAAAAGCTCGGTAAGGCGATCCTGTTTCCGCATATCGCCATCATGCTGCTCCTTATCCCCATCGCCACCGTGCTGCTCGTCTGCTCGATGGTGTTTATCGGAACGGAGTCGCCCATCGCCTACGTCTCCTACGTACTGGCCGCCTATACCTTGACGATCTGGTGCTTCAAGCTTCCCCGCCTCATCGCCTACATAAAAGCCTTCAAGAACGAAAACAAATACGCAAGACGCTGGCAGGACGATGCCCGCCTGCGTGTGAACTCCTCGCTCTACGGCTCGCTGGCCTGGAATGCCCTTTACGGGCTGTTTCAGCTGTGGCTCGGCTTTTTCCACCACACCTTTTGGTTCTACTCCCTTGGCATCTACTACATCTGCCTTGGCGTGATGCGCTTCTTTTTGCTTCTGCACACCAGAAAATATGCCCCCGGGGAGCGCATGCGAAGCGAGCTTGTTCGCTACCGTGCCTGCGGGTGGGTCTTCCTTTTGATGAACCTGGCACTGACGCTGATCGTTTTCTTTATGATCTATTGGAACCGCACCTTCGAGCATCACATGATCACCGCCATTGCCATGGCGGCCTACACCTTTACCTCCTTCACCTTTGCCATCATAAGCGTAGTCAAATACAAAAAGTATAACAGCCCCGTCTTCTCGGCCGCCAAGGCGATCAGCTTTGCCGCCGCCTGCGTGTCTATGCTGACACTGACGTCCACCCTGCTCACAACGTTCAGCGATGAAACGATGGGCGTCTTTGAGCAGAAGATGATGCTGGGCAGTGTTGGCGGTGCCGTTTCTGTGGTGGTGGTTGCCATGGCTGTCCGCATGATCGTGAAAAGCACAAGAAAGCTCAAGGAATTGGAGAGTGAGATAACACATGGAGCATAACGAGCAACAAACAAACGGATTTTCCTATACCTATTCCGCCAAGGAGCAGGCAGAGATCCAAAGGATCCGTGATAAATACACACCCCCTGCCGAGGCAGAAGACAAAATGGCACGCCTGCGCCGTCTGGACGCCAGTGTAACGGGTACGGCGCAGGCCGTTGCCCTTGTCCTTGGCGTGCTCGGTGCGCTTGTGCTCGGCTTCGGCATGAGCCTTTGCATGACCGAGCTTGCCGATATTCTCGGTGCATACAGCCACTTGGCCATGCCCATCGGCATCGGCATCGGTGTGGCGGGCGGCATACTCGCAAGCCTTGCCTATCCGATCTATTCTGCCATTGTCAAGGCAAGGCGCAAAAAGCTCGCCCCCGAGATCCTGCGCCTCGTCGACGAGCTGACAAAATAAAAGCAAGACCTATCTATCAATGGAGACATCCCTCCAAGAACAGCCTTGACATTCGGCAGCATACAATACGTACCGACCGAAAAAGGACAAAGAGTTTTGAAAAGCTCCTCGTCCTCTTTTCTTGACAAGTACTGACTTAATGAAAGACAACAAGATTTTGCAAAAAGTAACGCAAAGGCACTTTTGACATTGGCATATCAAAACCCATTTGCTTACCTGCCGGGAGGTAGCAAAAAGCCTCGCCCTCCGGGAAAGGTGGCGGCGTAGCCGACGGAGAGGGTAATATCACAAGGAAACAACCCTCTCACCCACTATCGCGGGAGCTCTCCCAAAGGGAGAGCCTTTGGTTCTTGTAAACACGTTTATTGCAAACAGGCGGAATTTGACTTGTTGTCCTTAATTGTGGCATACGAAGCACTGACTTTGCAAAGACAAAAGCGAAATGATGAATTGACGGCAAGCCGTCATGAATGGAAGCCTTACGGCTTCATGATGTCTCGCACTTCTTGCTCCATGATTTGAATTACCCTGCCATCATGCACCGAAGGTGCAATTCATGAACGAAGTTCAATTCATGGTGTAAACCAATTCATGCCCGCAAGGGCAATTCATAGCGCCGTGCCCCTCAGGGCACGGCGCTTTTGCCTTACGGCAAGCATTCGTCCTTCGTTTCTTCCTTCTTTTTCAGCTTATGTAACCATTTAGCCACGT